>NZ_JBVJMN010000009.1:0-177428 GCF_055584185.1 Streptomyces sp. NPDC104202
GTTTTTTTGGGGCTTGGGTGAACTTCCAGGCCCCCCCCCCACCCCCCCCCCCCCGCCCCCCCCCCCCCCCCCCCCCCCCCCCCCCCCCCCCCCCCGGCCCCGGACGCGGCGGCGGGCGCCGGCACGGACGCCGCCCCGTTCGCGGGAGCCGGCAGGGGCTTCGGACGCGGAGTCCGGCGGCCCCACGCCCGTACGCCCAGGGCCACCGGGCCCCCGAGGCAGACGCCCCACAGGACCGCGGCGGCGCCCGTCTGCCACCACGAGGGCCCGAACGCCGCGAGCCGGCCGGTGCCGACCGGACCGCCCGCCGCGGCGGCGAGGACGGCGACGGCCGCCCCGCAGGCCCCGGCGGCGCCGAGGGCGGTGAGGACCGCGTCCCGCAGGTCCCAGGCCCGCGCGGCCCTGCCCACGCCGGCGCCCTGGACCACGGCGGCGGCCAGCGGGACGGCGGCGGTGAGCCAGTGGGCCCAGGTGCCGCGTCCCTCGGCGGGCAGCGCGGCGAGCAGCGGGAAGGGCGGCAGCGCCGGGTCGCCGGCCAGGCCCAGCGGGGTCGCGAGGGCGCCCGTGCCGAGGGCGAGGCCCGGACCGAGTCCGTACGCGGCGCCCCAGACGGCCGCGTTCGGCAGCAGGGCCAGGACGAGCAGCAGGACGGCCAGCCGCCCCGACCACTCCCCCGCGAGGCCCGTGAAGACGGCCTGCGCCGCGGCCGCGTGCCAGGCGAGCGAGACGGCCGCGGCCATGGCGCCACCGCCGAGCAGGAGGGCGAGTCCGTGGCCCGCGGCGCGCAGGGCGGCGACCGCCTGCGGGAGGCCGGGCAGCGGACGGCCGAGCGCCGTCCAGGCACCGGCGGCCGCCGCGGCCGTCACGACGGCGGGCGGCCAGAGGCCGGCCGTGACCAGGTCGGCCGGGAGCGGGCCGCTCTCGCTGTAGACCACGACCGCGGCCGCGACGAGGAGGTACCCGCCGGTGACCGCGGCGACCGTCCCGCTCGCGGAGGGGCGCGGCCGGCCGGCGTCCCCACCGGTGTCGAGGGTGTCGCGGGCGGCCCGGTGGACGAGCCAGACGGGCAGGGCGGCCAGGAGCAGCGGGACGACCCCGAGGGGTGCGGGGACGCCGGAGACGGTGTCGGTGCGGAGCAGGTCGACGCCGTGGGCCAGCAGCCAGAGGCCGGCGGCCAGGTGGAGGGCGCCGTTCGGTCCGCCGTCGGGGTACGGGGAGCTGATCCAGGCCGCGACCACCAGGACCGCCAGCGCGCCGAGGCCGAGTCCCGCGGCGACCGCGCCGCGGACGCAGGCGGTGGCGAGCGCGGCGGAACGGCCGCCCTGGACCAGGGGGTGCTCGGTCACGTGGGTCACGGGGTCATGCTGCCAACGACACGCGCCTGCGCCCCGTAACAGGCAAAGTTCCGTTGTGTCGCTCAAGATACGTTTATGTACTTTTCCGCCCACAGAAGCGCTGCGGGAGGTCGACCCCGATGAGCCGGAGCACCGCGGATTCCGCCCCCTCCTTCACCCTGCCGACCCCTAAGGAGCGGCGCAGGCTGCGCGAGGCCCTCGCCCTGAGCGAGGAGCAGGTCGCCGAGGCCATGGGCGTCACGAAGGCCACGGTCAAGGCATGGGAGACCGGACGCTCGGCGCCGCGCGGCCGCAAGCGGGAGGCGTACGCGAAGCTGCTCGGCGCGGCCGAGGACGCGCCGCCGCCGTCCGCGCCGACCCGAACGGCGGCATCCCCGCAGAGGGAGACGCGCCTGCGTCCGACGGGCGCCGCCCAGCGGGCGGCCACGCCGCCGCGGGGCCCCTCCCCCGCCCCGGCCGGCTCCTCCGGGCCCGCCCGCAGGGGCCCGTCACGGCCGCAGGAACGCCTGAAACCGTCGGCCGCGGAGGGGTTCACCCCCTCGGCCGAACCGCGCCGGACCGAGTCCCGGCCCCAGCCCCCCGCGGCGGTCCCGGCCGTGCCGGGCCTCACCCCCGAGGAGGCGTTCGACGCGCTGTACGCGCACGCCGCGCCCGGCCTCGTCCACCAGACGTTCCTGCTCACCGGCCGCCGCCGGCTCTCCGAGGAGTCCGTCGCCCACGCCTTCCACCACGCCTGGGACCACTGGCCCGAGGTCGCCGTCGACGCGGACCCGGTGGGCTGGGTGCGGGCGGCGGCCTACGAGTACGCCCTCTCGCCCTGGCACCGGCTGCGGCGCGCCCACAAGCACCCCGACGCCCCGCCGTCCGAGGCGCACCGGCGGACGCTGCTCGACGCGCTCCTCGAACTGCCGCCGCCCTACCGCCGCACCGTCCTGCTGTACGACGGACTCGGTCTCGACCTGCCGGAGACGGCGGCCGAGACCGAGGCGAGCACCCCCGCCGCCGCCCACCGGCTGCTGCACGCGCGCACGGTCCTCGGGGAACGGCTCCCCGAACTGGCCGAGCCCGAGGCGCTGCAGGAACGGCTCGGCCGGCTGGTCGAGGAGACCCCGGCGGCCTCCCTCCCGGCGGCCCGCACGGTCCGCAGCGGGAGCGAGAAGCGGGGCCGCACCTGGACCCGGGCGGTGCTCGGGGTGACGGCGGTCCTCATCGGCGTCACCGGCTTCACGGCCGCGACCGCGCCGACCCGCTACATCCCGGTCAACGCCCCCGGCGAGACCGTCAACGGGGTGCCGGTGCGCGGCGGCCCGCAGAAGCTCCGCCCGGAGGACCTGGAGCTCCGCGACAAGCTGCGCTCCGAGCCCAACCCGGGGCCCGAGCGGCTCCTCCCGGCGGCCGACTAGCCGGCCGCGGCACGCGAGAGGGCCCCGCCCCGCCCGGTCTCCCGGGCGAGGGCGGGGCCCTCTCGTACGGCGTGGAGCCGCTGTCAGCCCGCCAGGATGGCGCGCGCCAGCTTGGCCGTCTCGGTCGGCGTCTTGCCGACCTTGACGCCCGCGGCCTCCAGGGCCTCCTTCTTCGCCTGGGCGGTGCCGGAGGAGCCGGAGACGATGGCGCCGGCGTGGCCCATGGTCTTGCCCTCGGGCGCGGTGAAGCCCGCGACGTAGCCGACGACCGGCTTGGTGACGTTGGCCTTGATGAAGTCGGCCGCACGCTCCTCGGCGTCGCCGCCGATCTCGCCGATCATGACGATCAGGTCGGTCTCGGGGTCCGCCTCGAACGCCGCGAGGGCGTCGATGTGCGTGGTGCCGATGACCGGGTCGCCACCGATGCCGACGGCCGACGAGAAGCCGATGTCACGGAGCTCGTACATCATCTGGTACGTCAGCGTGCCGGACTTCGAGACCAGGCCGATCCGGCCCGGCTTCGTGATGTCGCCCGGGATGATGCCGGCGTTGGACTGGCCCGGGGTGATGAGACCGGGGCAGTTCGGGCCGATGATGCGGGTCTTGTTGCCCTTCGACTGCGCGTACGCCCAGAAGGCGGCGGAGTCGTGGACGGCGATGCCCTCGGTGATGACGACGGCCAGCGGGATCTCGGCGTCGATCGCCTCGACCACGGCGGCCTTCGCGAAGGCCGGCGGGACGAAGAGGACCGAGACGTCGGCGCCGGTCTCCTTCATCGCCTCGGCGACGGAGCCGAAGACCGGGACCTCGGTGCCGTCGAAGTCGACGGTCGTGCCGGCCTTGCGCGGGTTCACGCCACCGACGATGTTGGTGCCGTCACCCAGCATGAGCTTGGTGTGCTTCATGCCCGTGGCACCGGTCATGCCCTGGACGATGACCTTGCTGTCCTTGGTCAGGAAGATAGCCATGGTGTTCTGACCTCGTCCCTTACTTCGCAGCCGCGAGCTCGGCGGCCTTGTCGGCCGCGCCGTCCATGGTGTCCACGCGCTGCACGAGCGGGTGGTTCGCGTCCGACAGGATCTTGCGACCCAGCTCCGCGTTGTTGCCGTCGAGGCGCACGACCAGCGGCTTGGTGACCTCTTCGCCCTTGGAGGCGAGGAGCTCCAGGGCCTGGACGATGCCGTTGGCGACCTCGTCACAGGCGGTGATGCCGCCGAAGACGTTGACGAACACGGACTTGACGTCCGGGTCGCCCAGGATGATCTCCAGGCCGTTCGCCATGACCTCGGCGGAGGCGCCGCCGCCGATGTCGAGGAAGTTGGCCGGCTTCACGCCGCCGTGGTTCTCACCGGCGTACGCGACGACGTCCAGGGTCGACATGACCAGACCGGCACCGTTGCCGATGATGCCGACCTCGCCCTCGAGCTTGACGTAGTTGAGGTTCTTGGCCTTGGCGGCAGCCTCGAGCGGGTTGGCTGCGGCCTTGTCCTCGAGCGCCTCGTGGTCGGGCTGGCGGAAGTCGGCGTTCTCGTCGAGGGACACCTTTCCGTCCAGGGCCAGGATGCGGCCGTCCTTGGTCTTCACCAGCGGGTTGACCTCGACGAGGAGCGCGTCCTCGGCGACGAAGGTCTTCCACAGGGTGACCAGGGCCTCGGCGACGCCCTCGGCCACGTCGGCCGGGAACTTCGCCAGGGCCACGATCTCGCGGGCCTTCTCGATGTCGACGCCGTCGACGGCGTTGACCGGGACCTTCGCGAGGGCCTCGGGGGTCTTCTCCGCGACCTCCTCGATGTCCATGCCGCCCTGCACCGAGGCCATGGCCAGGAAGGTGCGGTTGGTGCGGTCGAGGAGGTACGAGACGTAGTACTCCGCCTCGATCTCCGGGGACAGCTCGGCGATCATCACCTTGTGGACCGTGTGGCCCTTGATGTCCATCCCGAGGATGTCCGTCGCGCGGGCGACGGCCTCGTCCGGGTTCGCCGCCAGCTTCACGCCGCCGGCCTTGCCGCGGCCGCCGACCTTCACCTGCGCCTTGACGACCGACTTGCCGCCAAGACGCTCGGTGGCCTCGCGCGCCGCCTCAGGCGTGTCGATGACTTCACCGGCCAGCACCGGTACACCGTGCTTGGCGAAGAGGTCCCTCGCCTGGTACTCGAACAGGTCCACGCGCGTCCGTCCCTTTTCTGATGATCGCGGTTCGTTGTCTGCGTGGGCGTGCCGCGAAGGGCAACGTGACTGCTCTGTCACAAGGGAGGCGTACACGGTGACCGTGGACGCGGCATGTCCGTCTCGCAGGTTATCGCCGAGGGCCGTAGGTCCCTAAATCGCAGATCACACCAGAGCGGTGATACGGGTCACAGATCGTAGGGGCGGGGAGGCGGTCCGTAGGGGGTGGGGGGTATCGGCGGGCGGCGCCCCCGGCAGGTGGGGCTTGGCCTCGCGGCCCCTCACGACGCGCCCGGATCACGGGTGAGGGTCGTTTCGAGACCTGTGTGATATGGGACTCAGTCACCCCGCGAGCACCCGTGCGGGTGGTCCGGAGCCTGCGGATTCCGCACCCGCCCGGGTGCCGCGCGGCGACGGAATCCGCACGCCGGCGGGGGTGCGGCCCGGGCGCTCACACGGCCGGCACCGGCAGGGGGCGCTTCTCCAGGGCGGCCGCCATGAT
The DNA here is from genome assembly GCF_055584185.1 of Streptomyces sp. NPDC104202. Taxonomy (NCBI): domain Bacteria; kingdom Bacillati; phylum Actinomycetota; class Actinomycetes; order Kitasatosporales; family Streptomycetaceae; genus Streptomyces; species Streptomyces sp. NPDC104202. The sequence goes on from NZ_JBVJMN010000009.1 coordinate 5,427, forward strand.
CTCCGGGAAGAGGTCGGGGGTGCAGGCGAAGGCCGGGGCGCCGAGCGCGGCGAGGGACGCCGCGTGCTCGCGGTCGTAGGCCGGGGCGCCTTCGTCGGAGAGGGCGAGGAGCGCCACGAACTGGACGCCGGACGCCTTCATCGCCGCCACCCTCCTCAGCATCTCGTCGCGGATCCCTCCCTCGTACAGGTCGCTGATGAGGACGACCACGGTGTCGGCGGGCCGGGTGATCCGCTCCTGGCAGTAGGCCAGGGCCCGGTTGATGTCGGTGCCGCCGCCGAGCCGGGTGCCGAAGAGGACGTCGACCGGGTCGTCGAGCCGGTCGGTCAGGTCGACCACGGCGGTGTCGAAGACGACGAGCCGGGTGGCGATCGACCGCATCGAGGCGAGGACGGCGCCGAAGACGGAGGCGTGGACGAGAGAGGCCGCCATCGAGCCGGACTGGTCGATGCAGAGCATCACCTCCTTCCTCACCGCCCGGGAGGCGCGTCCGTGCCCGACCAGCCGCTCCGGGACGACCGTGCGGTGCTCGGGCAGGTAGTTCCCGAGGTTGGCGCGGATCGTCCGGTCCCAGTCGATGTCCCTGTGGCGGGGGCGGCTGATCCGCGCGGAGCGGTCCAGCGCGCCGTCGAGCGTGGCCCGCGTCCGGCCCGCCAGCCGCCTCTCCAGGTCGTCGACGACCTTCCGCACCACGGCCCGCGCGGTCTCCCGGGTCGTCTCCGGCATCGCCTTGCCGAGCGAGATCAGGGTGCCGACGAGATGCACGTCGGCCTCGACGGCCGCCAGCATCTCCGGCTCCAGGAGGAGGTGGGCGAGCCCGAGGCGGTCGATGGCGTCACGCTGCATCACCTGCACGACGGGGCCGGGGAAGTACGTGCGGATGTCGCCGAGCCAGCGGGCGACGGAGGGCGCGGACGCCCCGAGCCCGGCCCCGCGCTCCCGTCCCCCGCGGTCGTCCTGCGGCCGGCGTCCGTAGAGCGAGGTGAGCGCCGCGTCCATGGCCGCGTCGGTGCCCGAGAGGGCCCGCCCCGTCCCCTCCGCCTCCCCTCCCCCGAGGACGAGCCGCCAGCGCCGGAGCCGCTCGTCGGCGGCCGCGGGGTCGGGGGTCGCAGAGTCGGCGGTCGGATCCGGGGCCGTGGACGGGGCGGGGTCCGTGGGCGGGGTCGTGGACGTGGCGGGGTCCGTGGGCGAGGTGGGCGGGGTGGGGTCCGTGGGCGAGGTGGGCGGGGTGGGCGCAGGGGTGCTGGTCGGGGCACTCGACGGAGGGCTCGTCGGTGTCGGAGTGGTGGCGCCGGCCGGGGCGGCGTCGGCGGCCGGGGCCGTGGTCCGGGTGGTGGTCATGCGCGGGCCTCCGAGCCGAGGATGAGGTGGAGGAGGGGCAGGACGCCGTCCGCCCGTTCCCGGTCGAGGCCGGCCGCGAAGCCGGGGGGCGCGCCGGGTGCCGGGCGCTCGGTGCCGTCGGCGCGCGGGCCCCGGGCGACCAGCTCGCCGAGGGTGCGGCGGACGGCGGGCTCGTACGCGGAGAAGGTGCGGCGCAGCAGCGGCAGGACGTCGGTGAAGGCCGCGGCCGGCACGCAGGCGAGCCAGGCGTCGACCAGGGCGAGGAGCCGTTCGTCGTGGACGAGGAGGAGGCCGCCGCCGGACGCCCCGCCGACGAAGCCCTCGATCCAGGCGGCCGCGTCGGGCGGCGCGGTCCCCGGGGAGAGGGCGCGGCTCATGAGCGGGGCGGCCCCCTCGTCGGAGATCCGCCCGTCGTCGAGGAGGATCCGGGCCGCCCGGCCCCGCAGAAGGCCGGGCACCCGGTCGTGGCCGGCGATCCGGCGCAGGACGTCCGCCCAGCGGTCGGCGAGGCCGGCGGCATCGGGCAGCAGGCCGAGCGCCTGGTGGACCTCGTCGATCCGCTCGCGCAGGGCGGCGGCCGCGTCGGCGCCGAGTCCGGCGCAGGCGGGCGGGAGGCCGACGCAGATCCGTTCGGCGAGCCCCGCCGCCACGTCGGCCAGGGCCTCGGTGCCGGTGCCGCGGACGTCGCCGTAGCGGAGGGCGCGGGCCAGGGCGGGGAGGGCTTGGGCGAGGTGGGCGACGTCGGTGTCGAGGGCGGCCCGGTCGGCGAGCGCCCGCATGACGACGGGGAGCGCGTCGGCGACTCCGGCGAGCAGGCAGCGCTCGGCGAGGGCGGTGACGTCGGAGAGGGTGGCGGCGCCCCGGGCCCCGGCCTCGGCCCTGGCGGTGGCGGCGGCCTCGACGGTGGTGCCCCAGACGCCGGCCTCGGCGACGCGGACGTGCAGTTCGGGCTCCCAGCGCAGCCGCCAGGTCTCGCGGAAGGTGCCGGTGCCGGCGCGGCCCGCGGCCGGTTCGCCCCAGTCGACGCCGAGGAGCCGCAGCCGGTGCAGCAGCCGGCTGCGCTCGCCGTCCGTCTCCTTGCGCAGGTCGAGTTCGAGCGTGCGCTCCTGCGCCTCGGGCTTGAGGCGCAGGGTGCGCCGGCGGCGGGCGAGGTCCCGTTCCAGCGGGACGGCGGGGGCGGTGTCGGGGACCCGGCCGAGGACGTCGCCGACGACGAGGCGGTCCCTGACGAGGTCGAGGGGCACGTCGGAGCCGTCGCACAGGACGGCGCGGACCGCGTCGGTGGTCTCGTCGAGGCCGGGGAGCGGCCGGCCGCGCAGGGCGGCGAGGGTCTCGGCGAGCCGGACGGCCTCGATGACGTGGGCGGGTGAGACGGGGTGGTCCTCGGCCCTGAGGAGCCCGGCGACCTTGGTCATCCACCGTTCGACGGGCCGGTCGGGGGCGGTGAAGAGGTGGCCGTACCAGCCGGGCGCCTCGATGCCCGCGCCGTATCCGGAGCGCCGGGCGAGCCGGCGGTGGGTCCAGGGGACCCAGGTCGTCTCGGTCCGTACCTTGGGCAGGCCCCTGAGCAGGGCCCGGTCGGCGGCGACGGTGGTCTTCCGGGCGAGGGCGGGGACGTGCCAGGCGCCGCAGACGACGGCGACGTCGTCGCCGAACTCCTTGCGGGCCTCGCGCAGCCGGAGCCTCATGTGCGCCTCGCGGACGAGGTCGCGGGGGTGGCCGCCGTGTCCGTACGCCTCGCGGAGGGCGCCCATGGCCTCGGCGAGGGCCTCGAAGGGGGCGGCGGGATCGCCGTCGCCGCGCAGTTCGACGACGTCCTCCCACCAGCGCTCGGCGTCCTCGTAGCCGGCGGCCACGGCGAGTTCGGCGACGGGGTCGATCCGCGGCTCCCCGGTGGCGACCTCGTCCTCGCCGTCGTCCCAGGTGGGGTCGGAGGCGGCGAGGGTGTGCGCGGCGGGCAGGTCGACGAAGCGGACGACGGCCCCCCGGCCGAGGGCCCAGCGGATCGCGACCCACTCGGGCGAGAACTCCGCCATCGGCCAGAACGCGGCCCGCCCCGGATCGTCCACGGCGTGCGCGAGCAGGGCGACGGGGGGCCGCATGTCCTCCTCGCCGGCGAGGGCCACGAGGGCGTCGGCCTCGGCCGGTCCCTCGATCAGCACGGCCGCGGGCCGCCGCGCCTCCAGGACCGCGCGGACGCCCCGCGCGGATCCCGGGCCGTGGTGGCGCACCCCGAGGAGCAGCGGTCCCGTGGTCCGGCCCGGGCCCGTCACCGCGGCCGGGGCCGTGGCGACGGCGGTCACGCGCTCACCTCGCGGCAGGCGCGGTAGAAGTCCTTCCAGCCGTCTCTCTCCCGGACGACCGTCTCCAGGTACTCCTGCCAGACGACGCGGTCGGCGGCCGGGTCGCGGACGACGGCGCCGAGGATGCCCGCGGCGACGTCGGCGGGGCGCAGGACGCCGTCGCCGAAGTGGGCGGCGAGGGCGAGGCCGCCGGTGACGACCGAGATGGCCTCGGCCGTGGAGAGCGTCCCCGAGGGGGACTTGAGCTTCGTGCGCCCGTCGGTGGTGAGGCCGTCGCGGAGCTCGCGGAAGACGGTGACGACCCGGCGGATCTCGTCCACGGCCGCCGGGGCGGCGGGCAGGGCGAGGGAGCGGCCGAGCTGGTCGACGCGGCGCGCGACGATGTCGACCTCGGCGTCGGCGGTGGCGGGCAGGGGCAGGACGACGGTGTTGAAGCGGCGGCGCAGGGCGCTGGAGAGCTCGTTGACGCCGCGGTCGCGGTCGTTGGCGGTGGCGATGAGGTTGAAGCCGGGGACGGCCTGGACCTCCTGGCCGAGTTCGGGGACGGGCAGCGTCTTCTCGGACAGGATCGTGATGAGCGTGTCCTGCACGTCGGCGGGGATGCGGGTGAGTTCCTCCACGCGGGCCGTCAGGCCCTGCGCCATCGCCCGCATGACGGGGCCGGGGACGAGGGCGTCGCGGCTGGGGCCGTCGGCGAGGAGCCGCGCGTAGTTCCAGCCGTAGCGGACGGCTTCCTCGGGGGTGCCCGCGGTGCCCTGGACGAGGAGGGTGGAGTCGCCGCTGACGGCGGCGGCGAGGTGCTCGGAGACCCAGGTCTTGGCGGTGCCGGGGACGCCGAGCAGCAGGAGGGCCCGGTCGGTGGCGAGCGTGGTGACGGCGACCTCCACGATGCGCCGGGGTCCCACGTACTTGGGGGTGATCACCGTCCCGTCGGGGAGGGTGCCGCCGAGGAGGTAGGTGGCGACGGCCCAGGGCGAGAGGCGCCAGCGGGCGGGCCGGGGGCGGTCGTCGGCGGCGGCGAGCGCCGCGAGTTCGTCGGCGAAGGCGTGCTCCGCGTGCGGCCGCAGGACGTCGGTGGCGGTCTGCGGCCGCTGCGGTCCGGTGTCCGTCTCGACACCGGAACCGGGCTGCGCGAGGGTTTCGGGCACGGGCATGGATCCCCCTTCAGATCGTTCGACCTGTTGTGCGATCCACGGTGCACCATGCCACTGACATCGGGCGGTCGTCGCCGGTCGGAGGCGTGGAGGGGTCCCGCGCGGGAGAGTTGAGCGGGGGTCAGCCGACGATCGGCGAGACGGCGACGCAGCCGCCGGCCATCGCCTGTTCCGCCTTGGCCTCCTTGATGACCTTGCCCTGGTAGATGACCTTGCAGGTGAGGTCGGCGGGGTCGAGCGAGATCGGCATGACGGCCGGCGGCATGATGCCCTGGAGCTTCACCGTCTTCTTCCACGGCGTGGCGGGCTTCTTCTCGGACACGACCTCGGGGGCCATCGCGGTGCCGTCGCCCGCGTGGTAGTCGATCGACTCCACGCCCTTGCCGCTGACCTCGTAGGTGACCTCGTAGGTCTGGCTGACGGTCTTGTCGACCTCTTCGGCGGCCTTGTCGGCGACCGCCGAACAGGCGCCGAGGCCGAGGGCGAGACCGGCGACGGCGAGGGCCGAGGCGGCGGTACGGGCGGTGCGCTTCATGGCGGGGGTCCCCCAACAAGGTGGTGCGTACAAACGGTCGGTACCGCGCAGGGAATCGTAAAGGAACGGTAAAGTCAAATCGTCCTCCCGGAGTCGTCAGGTCACCCCGCCCCGCACTCCCCCACAGCCGAACCCCCAGGCCGGAGCCACTCCCTGCGGCGTTGTCAGTGGCGGCCCCTACCGTCGGAGACATGAATGCCATGGGGGTGCGCCGTACGGCGGAACAGGTGCTGGCACTCGCTCCTGACGACGCGTCACGCAGAGCGGGGTCCGGACTCGGCACGCCGGGGCCCTGGTCGGGCACGGGCCGCGCGGGGGGCGCGGTCTGGGGTCTGTGCGCGGGCAGCGGGGGCGCGTCGTACCGCACGGTCGTCGACACCACCGGCCCGGCGTACGCCTGCACCTGCCCCAGCCGCAAACTCCCCTGCAAGCACGCCCTGGGCCTGCTGCTGCTCCAGACCTCGGACGCGACGGCGGCCGGCGAGGCCGTCGCGCCGGACTGGGCGGAGCAGTGGCTCGCCCGGCGCGCCGGGGACGCCGGCGCCGCGCCCCGCGGGGACGGGACGGGCGCCGCGCCCCCCGGGCCGGCCGACCCCGAGGCGGCGCGCCGCAGGGCGGAGCGCCGGGCCGCCCGCATCACCACGGGCGCCCGGGAGCTGGAGCAGCGCCTCGCCGATCTGATGCGCGGCGGACTGGCGACGGCCGAGCAGGCGGGGTACGGGCTGTGGGAGGAGACCGCCGCCCGCATGGTCGACGCCCAGGCGCCCGGACTCGCGGGACGCGTCCGGGAGCTGGGGGCGATCCCGGGCTCCGGACCCGGCTGGCCCGTGCGGCTGCTGGAGGAGTGCGCGCTGACCCACCTCCTGGACCGGGCCTGGCTCACCGCCGACCGGCTGCCCGACCCCTTCGCCGCGACCGTGCGGACCAGGGTCGGCCTCCACCCGGCGGTCGAGGGCCCGCCGGTGCGCGACCACTGGCTCGTCCTCGCGCAGTACGACGCGGCCGACGCCCGGCTGACGACGCGCCGGATCTGGCTCCACGGCACGGCGAGCCGGCGCACGGCCCTCGTCCTCTCCTTCGGTGCGGGCGGCCGGGCCCCCGCCCTGGCCTTCCCCGTGGGCGCGGTCCTCGACGGCGAGCTGACCCCGCACCCGGCCTCCGGCGGGCTGCGGGCGGAGCCGGGCGAGCACTTCGTCCCGGTCGCCGGCCCCGCCTCCCCGCCGCCGGGCGGCCCGGTCGACGCCGCCCTCGGCGCGTACGGCCGGGCGCTGCGCGACGACCCGTGGCTGGACTCCTGGCCCGTGACGCTGCGCCAGGTCGTGCCCACCCGCGCGGAGTACGGCTGGCAGCTCGCCGACGCGGACGGCCGCGAGGCCCTGCCCCTGACCCCTGCCGCCCAGGCGCGCCCGGGACTCTGGCGGCTCGTCGCCCTGTCCGGCGGCGGCCCCGTCACCGTCTTCGGGGAGTGCGGCCACCGCGGCTTCACCCCGCTGGCCGCCTGGTCCCCGGAGGCTCCCGCCGAGACCGTCCCCCTCGTATGACGTCCGGCCACCACCGCCCGACCGACCGGAGGAACCCGATGGACACCGCCACGACCCCCTCCGCCCCGCCGGCCGCCCGCCCCGGGGGCGCCTCGGACGACCCGGCCCGCGCCTGGGAGGAGCTCGTCACCGCGGCGCTGCTCGGCACGGACCGGCGGCCGCCCACCGGACCGACGGTCCCGGGGACGGCGGCGGACGTGCCGGGCGCCCTGCTCGACGCGGCCGCGCTGCACACCGTGCGGCGCCGGGCGGGGCTGCGGCCGGGCCCCGCCGCTCCGCCGCCGGAGCGTGCGCCCGAGGATCCGCGCCGTCCGCTGCCCGCCGCCGCCCGGGTCCGGCTCGACCAGCTGCTCGCCGGACGGGCCGCTCCCGCGCCCGCCGGGCGGCGCGGCGCGGCCCCGGACCTCGCCGAACTGCTCCCGCAGTGGCTGGCCCTGGCGAACGAGCTGGGCCACCGGGCGCCGCACGCCGCCCTGCCCGCCCTGCTCGACGCGGCCCGCGCCCGGACCGATCTGCGGCCGCAGGCGCTGCGGCTCGCCGGGCCGCGCGGCCTGTGGCTGGCCCGGCTCAACCCCGAGTGGAGGTTCGCCCTCCGCGGGGCGGGGGCGGCGGGGCGGCTGCCGTCGACCGAGGACCCGAAGGAGGTCCGCGCGCTCTGGGACGAGGGACTGTTCGCGGAGCGGGTCGCCCTGCTCACCGCCGTACGGACCCGGGACGCGGCGGCGGGTCTCGCCCTCCTCGCCTCGACCTGGCCCGCCGAGCGGGCGGAGGACCGGCTGATGTTCCTCGACTCGCTGCGGACCGGACTCTCCGACGCGGACGAGGAGTTCCTGGAGGCGGCCCTCGCCGACCGCAGCCGCAACGTCCGGTCGACCGCCGCCGAGCTGCTCTCCGCGCTGCCCGCCTCCGCGCTGGCGGGCCGCATGGCCGGCCGGGCCGCGACCTGTGTCGGCCTCGACCGGACGGCGGGGGCGCCCGTGGTCGCCGTCGAGGCCCCCCACGAGTGCGACGCGGCGATGCAGCGGGACGGTCTGGTGGCGACCCCGCCGACGGGCCGGGGTGAGCGGTCGTGGTGGCTGGGCCAGCTCGTCGAGGCCGCGCCGCTGTCCTGCTGGCCGGCCCGGTTCGGCGGCCGCGGGCCGGAGGAGATCGTGGCCCTGCCGGTCGCCGACGACTGGCAGGCCGAGCTGCACGCGGCCTGGTGCCGGGCGGCCGTGCGCCAGCGGGACGCGGACTGGTCGCGGGCCCTCCTCGGCTCCCCCGCGGCGCCGCCCGCGACCGGCCCGGGGACCTCGTCGCTGGCCGAGCGCGCCCAGCTCCTCTCGATGCTGCCGACGGCCGAACGGGCCCGCTGGGTGGCCTCGTTCGTCGCCGCCCACGGTCTCTCCGAGGCGTTCCAGCTGCTCGGTGTCTGCGCCGTGCCGTGGGACGAGCCGCTCGGGGCGGCCGTGATCGACGCCCTGGACATCGCCCGGGACGCGGGCAGCTATCCGTGGAGTTTCAGCGGGGTGATGGGGCTGGCCGAGCGGTGCCTCGATCCGGCGGCGGCCCGGCAGCTGGACTCCCTGACGGCCTTGCCGGACGAGGCCGAGGACACCTCTCCCGGCGCGGGCGGCTACTGGTCGGAGGCGTTCCGGCGCCTGGTCTCCACCCTCCGGCTGCGCGCCGCGATGCGCGCCGAACTGCTCGGGGAGCATCCGGGGTGAGAACCGGCCGGCGCCCGGCCCGAGACCGGCTGAGCCTGGTCCGAAGCCCGGCCCAGGCAGGGGCGGGGCCCGGGCCCAGGCAGGGCTGGAGCCCGGCCCAGGCAAGGCCGAGGCCCGGCCGGGCCCGGGAAGACCGGGGGCCCTCCCGTGCGGAAGGGCCTCGGCGGGAATGCGGGCACCCGGGGAGAGGTGCCGAGGGGGCGCGTGCCCGGGGAGGGGCGTGCGCCCAGGGGGGCGACGGCCCGCGAGCTACGCGGCGACGCGCACGTTCGCGTTCACCCAGTCCACGATGGACGTCGTCGTCGCGCCCGGGGTGAAGATCTCGGCGACGCCCTTCTCCTTCAGCGGCGGGATGTCGGCGTCCGGGATGATCCCGCCGCCGAAGACCTTGATGTCGAGCGCGTCGCGGTCCTTGAGGAGCTCCAGGACCTTCACGAAGAGCGTGTTGTGCGCTCCGGAGAGGATCGACAGACCGATCGCGTCGGCGTCCTCCTGGATCGCGGTGTCGACGATCTGCTCGGGCGTCTGGTGGAGCCCGGTGTAGATGACCTCCATACCCGCGTCGCGGAGGGCCCGCGCGATCACCTTGGCCCCACGGTCGTGTCCGTCGAGACCCGGCTTGGCCACCACCACGCGGATCGGACCGGCTCCGGTCACACCCATCACTGCCTCCACATGCGACCCCCGCGCCTCATTGCCGGGGAAAGAGTGAACGAACGTTATCCCCAGCATCCCGCACCCGGCAGTTTCGCGGCGCACGGGGAGGGGGAAATCACACGTGGGACATGTTCGCTCTGCGTCGTACCCCGCTTTCGGGCCCGCCTCCTGGGCCCACCAGCCGCAAGCGGGGCACGGTCGCAAAGGGAGCCGCGACGAGGTCGTCGTCGCCTCCGCGCCGTCGTCCGTACGGCACGGAGGCCCGGCACCGGCGTACCGTTCGGCCCCGCGTGCCGTTCGGGAGGCCGGCCATGGAGCTCGCCAAGGTCACCACCCTCGTGAAGGCCACCGTCCTGGAACTGGCGGTGCTCACCGGCCATCTCGTCCTCTACCCCTCGGGCATCGCGGCCGAGCGCCTGGCCCCCGCCGCTCCCCCGGCCGTGCGCCTCTCCGGCCGGCGCCCGGTGATCCTGCTCCACGGTTTCGTGGACAACCGCTCGGTCTTCGTCCTGCTCCGCCGGGCCCTGGCCCGGCACGGCCGTGACTGTGTCGAGTCGCTCAACTACTCCCCGCTCACCTGCGACCTGCGGGCCGCCGCCGAGGAGCTGGGCCGCCGGGTGGAGGAGATCCGCGCCCGCACGGGACACGCCGAGGTCGACATCGTCGGCCACAGCCTGGGCGGGCTCGTCGCCCGCTACTACGTGCAGCGCCTCGGCGGCGACGCGCGGGTGCGCTCCCTCGTCATGCTCGGCACCCCGCACTCCGGCACGTCCGTGGCGGCCCCGCTCGCCGACGCGCACCCGCTGGTCCGGCAGATGCGGCCGGGTTCGGAGGTGCTGAGGGAGCTGGCCGCCCCCGCGCCGGGCTGCCGCACCCGGTTCGTGAGCTTCTGGAGCGATCTGGACCAGGTGATGGTGCCGGTGGAGACGGCCCGGCTCGACCATCCCGACCTCCGGGCGCACAACGTCCGGGTCAGCGGGATCGGCCATCTCGCACTGCCCGTCCACCCGACGGTGGCCGCCGGGGTCCTGGAGGCCCTCGACGGCGACGGGACGGAGGCGTCCGCGGTGCACGAGGAGGGGCCGGCGGCGGGCTCCGTCGCCTGATCGTCCGGCACCGTTCTTCGAACGTTCCTCGAACACAAGGCCAAAGCTCTCTCCGTGAGCTGGCGAAACACGGCCGATTGCCCGTTTCCTGCGGGCGTGAACCCCTCGGAAGATTGTCCGCCGCGCGTACCGCCGGGTACAGTCGCGCCACTGCTTCCCCCGGGACACCCCTCGTCGGGCCCGCCCCGGACTGGTCCTGCTGCCGAGGCGAGAGAGACGTTGGTGAACGACCAGCACCCCCACGCCGGGTACGCCGGAGACGGCGCCCACTCCACCGGCAGCTTCCCCGCCGACCCGCTCTACGGCTCCTACGCCGGCGGCCAGGCGGACCACAGCGGCCAGTGGGATCTCGGCCAGTACGGCGGCGGCACCGGCTCGTACGACATGACGGGCCAGTACGACACCACGGGGCAGTACGACACCGGCGGCACGTACGACACGACGGGGCAGTACGCCACCGGCACGCCGTACGACACGCCCGGCCAGTACGACACCACCGGGCAGTGGGACACCACGGGCCAGTGGAACGCGGCCGCCTCCTACGACGCCACCGGCGCGTACGCGACGGGCGGCTACGACACGTCGGGGCAGTACGCCACCGGCACGTCGTACGACACGCCCGGCCAGTACGACACCACCGGACAGTACGACACCACCGGACAGTGGGACGCCTCCGCCTGGACCGAGGCCCAGGGGACCGGCCAGTACGAGACCGTCCACGCCGGCGCCTACGCCGCCCAGGGCGCGTACGGCTACGAGTCCTACGACGCCACCGGACAGTGGGCCGCCCCCGCCTTCGCCGCCGACAACGGCACCGGGACCTACGACGCGACCGCGTGGAACCAGGCGGCCCCGGAGGCCGAGCCGCACGTCCCGCAGCAGTACACCCCGCACGACGCCCCGCAGCCGGAGCACGGCGCCGAGCACACCGCCGCGTTCTCCTTCGAGTACGTCGCCGAGGGCGAGGCGGAGGACGGCCCCGCCGCCACCGACGACACGCCCGCATACGACTACGACCACGACTCCGACCTCGACGTCGAGAGCGGCACGGACCTCGACGCGGAACTCCGGGACCTCCACGACGCCGAGTACCCGGCCGACACCGGGCCCGCCGCCGAACTCCGCACCGACGCCCCGCCCGCCGGCCGGCCCGTGCGCCGCACCTCCGGCGGCAACCGGGGCCGACGCCGCACCCCCGCCAAGCGGTCCGCGCTGCTGACCGTCGCGGTCCCCTCCGCCTGTGTCATGGGCGTCGCCGGCATCGCCGCCGCCTCCGTCGGCGGACTCACCGGCTCCGCCGACGGCGGCCAGAAGGACAACACCACCGCCCTCGCCGCCGCGGACCCGGCCTCCGTGAAGCAGGTCGCCGCCAACAACGCGCTCGACACCCAGCTCGCCGCGCTCAGCGAGGACGCCCGCGACTTCGGCGACCGCGCGAGCCGCACCCAGGAGCGCATCGACCTCCGCATCCGCCAGGAGGCCGAGAAGAAGAAGCGTGACGAGGAGGCCGCGCGCAAGGAGGCGCTGCGCCCCAAGTACATGCTGCCGGTGAAGCTGCACCGGCTCAGCGCGCGCTTCGGCCAGTCCGGCGTCAACTGGATGTCCGTGCACACCGGCATCGACTTCCCCGTCCTGACCGGCACGCCCGTGATGGCCGCGACGGACGGCACCGTCCGCACCCAGCTCAACAGCGCCTACGGCAACATGGTGATCGTGACCGCCCCCGACGGCACGGAGACCTGGTACTGCCACCTCAGCAGCGCCAAGATCCGCTCCGGCCACGTCAAGGCCGGCGACGTCATCGCGTACTCGGGCGACTCCGGCAACTCCACCGGCCCGCACCTGCACTTCGAGGTCCGGCCGAACGGCACGTCCGCGATCGACCCGCTGGCCTGGCTGCGCAGCCACGGCCTCGACCCGACCAGCTGAGCGTCTCCTCCCACCCGCTCCACGAGAAAGGGCCCCGGCACCCGCCGGGGCCCTTTCCTCACGGGCGGCGTCCTACAGCTTCTCGACCGGCGCGTACCGCAGCAGCAGCCGCTTCGGCTTCTCGTCGCCGAAGTCGATCGTCGCCTGCGCGTCCGCGCCCGCCCCGGTCACCGTCATGACCGTGCCGAGCCCGAACTGGTCGTGCGTGACGCGATCGCCGATCTGGAGGGAGATCACCGGCTTCTCCCCGGCGCGCCGGGTGGCGAACCCGGAGGGACCGGAGCGGGACCGGGAGGAGGAGAGCGAGGAGGTGATCCCCGAGGTGGGCCCGGCGGGCTTCACCATCGGACCGGTCCGCTTCCACTCCAGGTACGCGGCCGGGATCTCCTCCAGGAAGCGCGAGGCCGGGTTGTACGACGGCTGGCCCCAGGCGCTGCGCATCGAGGAGCGCGTCAGGTAGAGCCGCTCCCGGGCGCGCGTGATGCCCACGTACGCGAGGCGGCGCTCCTCCTCCAGCTCCTTCGCCTGGCCGAGGGCGCGCATGTGCGGGAAGACGCCGTCCTCCATGCCGGTGAGGAACACGACCGGGAACTCGAGGCCCTTGGCGGTGTGCAGCGTCATCAGGGTGATGACGCCCCGGCCCTCCTCGTCCTCGTCCGGGATCTGGTCCGAGTCGGCGACCAGGGCCACCTTCTCCAGGAACTCGGCGAGCGTCGCGGGCTCCTCGCCGCGCTCCTGCTCGAACTCCAGCGCCACGGCGGCGAGTTCCTGGAGGTTCTCGATCCGGGTCTCGTCCTGCGGGTCGGTCGACGCCTGGAGTTCGGCCAGGTAGCCGGTCCGCTCCAGGACGGCCTCCAGGACGACGGCGGGTCCGGCGCCGGACTCGACGACCGTGCGCAGCTCGTCCATCAGCGCGTTGAAGCGCTTGACGGCGTTCGCCGAGCGGGCGGCCATGCCGTACGCCTCGTCGACCCGCTTGAGGGCCTGCGGGAAGGTGATCTTCTCGCGCAGCGAGAGGGCGTCGATCATCGCCTCGGCGCGCTCGCCGATGCCCCGCTTGGGCACGTTGAGGATGCGGCGCAGCGGCACGTTGTCCTCGGGGTTGGCGAGGACGCGCAGGTACGCGAGGACGTCCCTGACCTCCTTGCGCTCGTAGAAGCGCACCCCGCCGACGACCTTGTAGGGCAGTCCGACGCGGATGAAGATCTCCTCGAAGACGCGGGACTGGGCGTTGGTCCGGTAGAAGACGGCGACGTCCCCGGCCTTGGCCTCGCCCGCGTCGGTGAGCCGGTCGATCTCGTCGGCGACGAACTGCGCCTCGTCGTGCTCGGTGTCCGCGACGTAGCCGGTGATCTGCGCGCCGGCGCCCGCGTTCGTCCAGAGGTTCTTGGGGCGGCGGGACTCGTTGCGCTCGATGACGGCGTTGGCCGCGGAGAGGATCGTCTGGGTGGAGCGGTAGTTCTGCTCCAGCAGGATCGTCGTCGCGTCCGGGTAGTCCTCCTCGAACTGGAGGATGTTGCGGATGGTGGCGCCGCGGAAGGCGTAGATCGACTGGTCGGCGTCGCCGACGACGCACAGCTCGGCGGGGCCGAGGTCCTCGTACCCCGTGCCGACGAGCTCGCGCACGAGGGTGTACTGGGCGTGGTTGGTGTCCTGGTACTCGTCGACCAGCACGTGGCGGAAGCGGCGGCGGTAGTGCTCGGCGACGTCGGGGAACGCCTGGAGCAGGTGGACCGTCGTCATGATGATGTCGTCGAAGTCCAGGGCGTTGGCCTCGCGCAGCCGCGCCTGGTACATCCGGTACGCCTCGGCGAGCGTCTTCTCGAAGCCGTCGACGGCCTGGTCGGCGAAGGACTCCTCGTCGATGAGCTCGTTCTTGAGGTTCGAGATCTTGGCGCTGAAGGACTTCGGCGGGAACTTCTTCGGGTCGAGGTCCAGGTCGCGGCAGACCAGGGACATCAGCCGCTTCGAGTCGGCGGCGTCGTAGATCGAGAAGGAGGAGGTGAAGCCCAGCCTCTTCGACTCGCGGCGCAGGATGCGGACGCACGCGCTGTGGAAGGTCATGACCCACATGGCGTTGGCGCGCGGCCCGACGAGCTGCTCGACGCGCTCCTTCATCTCGCCCGCGGCCTTGTTCGTGAAGGTGATCGCCAGTATCTGGCCGGGGTGCACGTGCCGCGTGCCCAGGAGGTGGGCGATGCGGTGGGTGAGCACCCGGGTCTTGCCGGAACCGGCGCCGGCGACGATGAGCAGCGGGGTGTCGGTGTGGACGACGGCGGCGCGCTGCTGCTCGTTCAGCCCCTCCAGGAGCGCGGCGGGGTCGACGACGGGCCGCGGGGCGCCGTCGCGGTAGTGCGCGTCGCGGGGCGGGGGCGCGTCGAAGTGCTCCCCGAAGAGGTCGTGCGGGACGTCCTCCCCGGCCGGGGAGCCGTGCTCGTCGTCCTCGGCATGGGGCGGGGGCTCCTCCGAGGAGTGGTTCTGGAGGCCGGCCAGGAAGCTGTCGTCAAAGAGGCTGCTCATCGCCTCACGAGTCTAGGACGCCGCGCCGACATCCGGGTCCGCCTTCGGGACGGTCCGTGTGGAAGGGCTCACACCCGCCCGCCGCGGCGGGCCCGCCCGGTGGCCGGGACGGGCCGACGCGCGGCCGTCGCGGATCAGACCCAGAGGGTCGCGATGAAGATGTTCGCCGTGGTCAGGCCGCCGACGGCGGCGAAGAGGCCCTTGTCGACCTTCTCCTCGTCCCGCTTGACGTAGACGAGGCCGAGGACGATCACGAGGATCGCCAGCTTGATGCCGATCTTGAGGTTGTTCACGGTCTGGTCGTCGGCCTGGTTGAGGCCGACGAGCGCGACTCCGGTGACCAGCATGGTCAGCGCGCCGTGCAGCATCGCGGGGGTGAAGCGGGCCGTTCCGGTGCCCATCGCCTTCATCTGCGTGAGGAACCCGCCGAGCAGCGAGGCGATGCCGATGACGTGCAGGGCGACGAAGACATTGATGAGGACGTCCATGGGGCGGAGCCTAACCGGGGCCCTAGCACCGCCCTCCGGCCGGGTCCACCCCTTCCCCCGCTTCGGTCGGTCCTCCACCCCGATCTCCCCCGGCCCGCCCCGGGAACGGACGACACCGGTCCCTGACCCGTCAACTGACGTCAATAGCGGTCAACTCTCCGCAGGGGCGTGACCCCAGGTTTAGCGTCCTCCACCAGGTGGCCGGCTCCCCACCACCGTCGGCGATCCGGCGGTCGCCGGTCATCCCCGCCGAGAAAACCCGGCGGCGGTCCGTCTCCCCTGTGGCGGCCGCCGCCGGCCCGGCGGGCCCCGTCCCCCGCAGGGAGAGGATGTGACCCGCCCCCGTGGCAGCGCACCGGAAGTCCCGACCGTCCCCCCTCGGTGGCCAGGCGGTCCGCACCGCCGCCACGCTCGCCCTCGCCTCCGCGGCGACCGCGACGCTCTTCGAGGGGTCCGGCCACGCGGCCCCGCGGCCCTCCACCGCCGAGGTCAAGGCGAAGGTCGACCGGCTGTACCAGGAGGCCGAGGTCGCGACCGAGCGGTACAACGGGGCCAAGGAGAAGTCCGACGAGGCCCGTGCCGCCTTCGACCGGCTGCGCGACGAGGCGGCCCGCAGGACCGACCGCCTGAACACCGCGCGGACCGCGCTGGGTTCCATGGCCGCCGCCCAGTACCGCTCCGGCGGGCTCGACCCGGCGGTCCGGCTCGCCCTCACCTCCGACCCCGACCAGTACCTGGAGCGGGCCGCGCTCGCGGAGAAGGCCGGGAACCGGCAGGCCGTCGCCATCGGCGCCGTACGACGCGAGCTCGCCGCCCTCCGGCAGCTGCGCGAGGAGTCGGCGGGGCGCCTGACCGCACTGCGCGGGCACGAGGCGGAGCTGCGGCGGCAGAAGGCCGCCGTGATCGGCAAGCTCTCGGCGGCCCGGACGCTCCTGTCCCGGCTCACCGCGGAGGAACGGGCCCGGTACGAGGCCGCCGCCGCGGTCCGCAACCGCTCAGGGGCCGCGGCGGGCACCGCCGCCACGGGCGCGGCGGGCGCCCCCGCCGTCCGGGCCGACCGCTCCTCGGGCGGCGAGCGCGGCCCGGTGACCGCGCCGGACTCCCGGGCGGCCGCGGCCGTCTCCTTCGCCCGCGCCCAGCTCGGCAAGCCGTACGTGTGGGGGGCGACGGGGCCCTCCGCCTACGACTGCTCCGGCCTCACCCAGGCGTCCTGGCGCGCGGCCGGCGTCTCCCTGCCGCGCACGACCTACACCCAGATCAACGCCGGCCGGCGCGTCTCCCGCTCCCAGCTCGCCCCCGGCGACCTGGTCTTCTTCTACTCCGGCATCAGCCACGTCGGGCTCTACATCGGCGGCGGCCAGATGATCCACGCCCCGCGGCCCGGCGCCCCGATCCGGATCGCCCCGATCGACGAGATGCCCTTCGCCGGGGCGACCCGGGTGGGATGAGCCGGATCAGACCGATGGGTGACGCGCTCAGACCAGGCGGCGGGCCGTCGCCCAGCGGGTCAGCTCGTGGCGGTTGGAGAGCTGGAGCTTGCGCAGGACCGCGGAGACGTGCGACTCGACCGTCTTCACCGAGATGTAGAGCTGCTTGGCGATCTCCTTGTACGCGTAACCGCGGGCGATCAGCCTCAGCACCTCCCGCTCCCGCTGGGTGAGCCGGTCCATGTCCTCGTCCACCGGCGGCGCGTCCGTCGAGGCGAAGGCGTCCAGGACGAACCCGGCGAGGCGCGGCGAGAAGACGGCGTCGCCCTCCTGGACGCGGAAGACCGAGTCCACCAGGTCCGTGCCGGTGATCGTCTTGGTGACGTAGCCGCGCGCCCCGCCCCGGATCACCCCGATGACGTCCTCGGCCGCGTCCGAGACGGACAGGGCCAGGAAGCGCACCGGGTCCTCGGCCGCGCTCATCAGGCTCGCGCAGCGGCGCAGCACCTCGACCCCGCCGCCGCCGGGCAGGTGCACGTCGAGGAGGACGACCTCGGGGCGGGTCGCCGTGATGACGGTGACCGCCTGGTCGACGTCGGCGGCCTCACCGACCACCTCGACGCCCGTGGTCTCGGTCCGGCCGATCTCCGCCTGCACGCCGGTGCGGAACATCCGGTGGTCGTCGACGAGCACCACCCGCACCCGGCGCTCCGCGCCCGCCGCCCCCGCCTCGGTTCCGCTCGCGCCGGTCTCGTCGCTCATCCGTCCGCCCTCTCCATCTCAAGCTCCACTTCGGTGCCCCCGCCCGGCACGGACCGCAGCCGGGCCGAGCCGCCGTTGCGCTGCATCCGGCCGATGATCGATTCTCGTACGCCCATCCGGTCCTCGGGCACCGCGTCCAGGTCGAAACCCGGTCCCCGGTCCCGGACGGAGACGAAGACCGTGCGGCCCTCGACCTCCGCGTACACCTGAACGGCCCCTCCCTCGCCACCGTACTTGGCGGCGTTGACCATCGCCTCGCGTGCGGCCTGCATCTGCGCCGCCAGTCCTTCGTCGAGCGGGCAGTCGCCGACGACGACGACCTCCAGCGGCACCCCGTGCTTGTCCTCCACCTCGGCGGCGGCCTTCTTCACCGCCTCCGCGACCGTCTCCGGCTCCTCGTCCTTGCCGGTGCCCTCCGGCTTGTAGAGCCAGTTCCGCAGCTCGCGCTCCTGGGCGCGGGCGAGCCGGCGGACCTCGCCGGCGTCCTCCGCGTTGCGCTGGATCAGGGTGAGGGTGTGCAGCACGGAGTCGTGGACGTGGGCCGCGACCTCGGCGCGCTCCTGGGCGCGGATGCGCAGGGTGCGCTCCTCGGTCAGGTCCTGCGACATCCGCACCAGCCAGGGGCCGGCGAGCAGGGCTATGCCGGTGAGGACCGCGACGGCGGCGGTGAGGGCGGTCCCCAGCTGGGCGACGGAGCCGCGGACGACGACGAAGACCGCGAGTCCCGTGCCGACCAGGGCGACGCCCACGAGGCCGCGGACGAGCTGGAGGGCGCGGCGGCGGCGTCCGGCGTCGGTCCAGCTGGCGCGGCGGGCGTTGTCCGCCTGCCGCCAGACCAGGGCGACGCCGACGCAGATGAGGATGCCGGGCCAGATGTACCGTCCCGACTCCCGGTCCAGGCTGATGTTCCCGATGAGGACCGCGCCGCCGACCGCGAGGGCCAGGAGGGCGAGGATCTGGCCCCGGTCGGGTTTGCGGAGTCGGCGGCGGCCGTCCGCGGAGGTCTCGAAGACGGGGCGCGGGGCCTTGCGTCCGCCGACGCCGAGCGGGACGACGATCCAGAAGGCCGCGTAGAGCACGAGGCCCAGGCCGTCCATGAAGAAGAGGACGACGAAGACGGTCCGCACCCAGACGACCGGCAGTCCCAGGTGCCCGGCGAGGCCGCGCGCGACGCCGCCGAGCCACCGCCCGTCGGCGCTCCGGTAGAGCCTGCGCACGGGCGGTTCGTCGGTGTCGGTGACACGAGCGGCTGCGGACATGCACCGATCGTCACACGTGCGGCCCGCCCGGGACATCAGGGTCGGCCCTGAGATCGCCCCTGGTACCGGCTCGGGGGCGACGGGCCGCCGAATATCAGGGTCGGGCCAGGGTCGCCCCCGGTGCCGCCGGGCGTCACGGGCCGTCACCATGGACGCATGACGAGTTCGACGCCTTCGCAGCACGAGGCCCCGCCGCCGGCGGAGGCCGTTCCCTCCCCGCCCCTGATGCGCTCGCGGCGCAGCAAGGTCGTGGGCGGGGTCTGCGGCGGTCTCGGCCGGTACTTCGACCTCGACCCCGTGTTCTTCCGGGTCGCGGTGGGGGTGCTGGCGGTGCCGGGGGGCATCGGCCTGATCTTCTACGGCTTCGCCTGGCTGCTGCTCCCGCTCGTGGGCGAGGAGGAGAGCGAGGGCCGGAAGCTGCTGACCGGCCGGGTCTCCGGCGCCTCGCTGGCCGCGCTGCTGATGGCGCTGGTGGGGTGCGGGATCTTCCTGTCGATGCTGCACAGCGGGACGATGCTGGGCTCGGGCCTCCTGGTGGCGTCGGTGGTGGCCGCGGCGGCGGTCTGGTCGCGGCGCCGGCAGAGCGGCGTGGTGGAGCCGGAGAGCCGGGTGGAGGCGGCGGCCGCCGCCCTGGCGGCGCCCGAGACGAAGGCCCCTCCGCTGGTCGAGTTCCCCTCCTGGTGGAAGGACCCGATCGTCAAGGACGGTTCGACGGGCAAGGTGGCCGTGGGCTACCTCTGGGGGCCGCACGGCGTCCTGGACGAGGACGGCCGGGTGGGCGGCGAGGTGCCGAAGCCCGGCAGTCAGTGGGGCCCGCCTCCCGCCGCCCCCGGACGGCCCCGGCCCTCGGTCCGCCGCAGCCCGCGCTCGATCGCCGGTCCGATCCATCTGCTCGCCGCGGTCGCGGCGGTGCTCGGCACGGCGCTGACGTGGGAGACCCGGCCGCTGGGCACGAGCCTGCAGACCGGTCTGGCCGCCGCCCTCGCGGTGTTCGGCCTCGGCCTGGTCGTCAGCAGCTTCCTCGGCCGCGTCGGGTTCGGCACGGTCTTCCGCACGGTGGTCACGGCCGCGCTGCTCGCCGGGGCGACCGCGCTGCCGCAGCAGATCACCACGGACTGGGTCCGCGAGACGTGGGCGCCGGCGTCCGTCGCCGCCGTGCAGCCGCGGTACGAGCTGGGCACGGGCGTCGGCCTGCTCGACCTGTCGGGGCTCCCCCTCCCGGCGGGCACGAGCGTCTCGACGTCGGCCGAGGTGGGCGCGGGGCAGCTCAAGGTGATCGTCCCGAAGGACGCGGTCGTGACGCTGCGCGCCCAGGTCGGCGTCGGAGACCTGCAGCTGCCGGGCGAGCCTCCCAACGACATCGACGTCGCGCCGGACCGTGACGTGACCCGGACGCTCGCACCGCCGGCCGGGACCGTCCCGGCGGGCACCCTGGACCTCTCGCTGGAGGTCGCCGTCGGACAGGTGGAGGTCATCCGTGCTGCTTCATGAGTTCCGCCCGGGCCGGCTCCTCGCCGGCCTCACCGCCCTCGCCTTCGCCGCGCTCTACGCGGGCGACGCCGCGGGCGCCTGGACGACGCCGTGGTACGCGGGCGTCCCGGTGCTCTGCGGCGGACTGGGCGCGGCCGGCCTCGCGACCTGGATCGCCTACCGCGTGCGTCGGCGCCGCTCCGCGAGGAAGGCGTCGACGGAGAGCACCGAGGCCCCGGCGAGCAGCAGCGGGAGCCAGGACATCAGATAGGCGAGGTCGTTGCCGAGGTAGTACGGGTCCACCTGCCAGCTGACGGTCAGCCAGAGGCTCAGCGAGATCAGGGCGCCGCCGAGCGCCGCCAGCCGGCCGAAGAGGCCCAGCAGGGTCCCGATGCCGACGGCGAGCTCGCCGAGGGCGATGGCGTAGCCGAAGCCGGCCGGGCTCTTGAGGGCCAGGTCGACCATGGCGGGGATCGCGGAGGAGTCGCGGACGCCGCGCATCATCTCGCCGATGGAGCCGGTGCCGGTGTCCGCGAAGAAGTCCGGGTCGGTGAGCTTGTCGAGGCCCGCGTAGACGAAGGTGACCCCGAGGAAGATCCGCAGGGGAAGCAGGGCGTAGCGCGAGGCGACCGCCTTCCAGGCGTCGAGGCGGGTGCGCCACCCGGCGCGGCCGCCCGTGTCGTCCGCGTCACCCGTGTCGTCCGCCCGGTCCGTCCGTCCCGCCATCGCCGGCCACCTCTCCACGCCCCGTACGACTGTTCGCGAAACGATTCTCCCCGGAGCGGGCCCGGGTGACGAGGGATGGGGGGCCGGACGGTCAGTCGACCACGTCGATCGTGACCCGGTTGGTCTCGACGCCCGCGGCCGTGACGACCGAGACCTCCACGAGGCCCGGCTCCACGTCCACCGGGAGCGGGACGGTCAGGGTGGCGTCGGTGGGGTTGGCGAAGCCGCCCGGGACGGGGACGAGCGGCACGTGCGCGTGGACGGGGCCGATGCGGACGACCAGACGGGTCAGCGGCTCGGGGGCTCCGGCGCCGGGCGGGACGAAGCCGCGGCCTCGGATCTCGATGTCGTCGCCCGTGCGGATCGGCGCGTCGAGGTCGCCGGCCTCCCGGGACCGGACCACCGAGTGGATCGTGGGGCGGACGCCCTCGGTGCACTTCGCGGCGAGGTGCCAGGCCGCCGAGACGCCGAGGAGCAGCACGAGGGACCAGGGGACCTCGGGGAGCCGGGCGGGGTCGCGGGCGAGGCCGACGGCGGCGAGGACCAGGACGGCGGCGGAGACGAGGAGGTACTGGACGTCGGCGAGGCCGGCGCGGCCGTCGTCGTCGCAGACGAGGTCGGCGGCGCGGGGGCGTTCGGCGCGGACCTTCTGGAGCCGCTGGGAGGCGATGCCCACGGCGACTGCGAGACGGGCGGTGACGGTGACGGCCGAGACCAGGGCGAGGACGGTGAGGAGGCCCGCGCCCCGGGCCAGGCCGAAGGCGGCTCCGCCCGTCGGGCGGAGGGCCAGGAAGAGGAGGGTGAAGCCGAGGAACAGGAACCAGGCGGCGGCGACGGCGCGGGTGGTGGAGAGCCGGTTGTCCTCGCCGATCAGGGGCGCGAGCAGACCGCCGCGCGCCCGGTGGGCGTGGGCGGCGGCACTGAGCAGCAGGGCGAGGACCAGGGCGGTGCAGAGACCGGCCGTACGGGCGCCGGTCCAGCCGGCGCGGACGGCGGTGAGGGCCTGGCCGAGGAGGAGGGCGAGGACGGCGCCCCAGACCGCGCCGAGGCAGCCGCGGCGCACCCGGTCGAGCCAGGCGAGCCCGGCCTCCCGGCCCCGGACGGCGACGGCACGGGCGGACTGGGCGAGTTCGTCGGAGACCCACTGACGGGCGGCGACCGGCGAGTGGGCCACGGCGGCGGGGACGCCGTGGCCGGCGGCGAGTTCGTCGCGCCGGGCGAGGAAGGCGGCGACGGCACGCCGGTGGCCGGCCTGTCCGCAGTGGGCGCAGCCGGCGCAGGCCGTCGCGTGGTCGCCGTACCGTCTCGCCTCTTGAACCGCCACGGTGCTCACTTCCCGAGCTCGCTTCACGACAGGTGCCGGTGCGTCCCGCAGGCCCAAACCACCTTTGAATGCTGGGAATTGTGCCGCACCGGCGGCTTTCGCGCCTGCCGCGTGCGCCCCGCCGGAGAGTGATTTCCACGCCGTCGCATTGACGTACGGAAAGGTGAGGCGATGATGCTACGACAGGAGTTCGGGCTCCGCTCGGCTGATCCTGCGCCAGAGGGGCTGGTAGTTGATCCAGGCGACGAGGTCGCTGCCGAGCTGCTCCCGGGTGGCGACCGCGTCCCGGTGGTCGATCAGGACAGGCTTGCCGGCCGCGCGCGCGGCGAGCTGGATCCGGGCGCAGCGCTCCAGGGCGATGAACCACCAGGCCGCCGCGTCGACGGAGCCGCCGACGGTGAGCACCCCGTGGTTGCGGAGCACGATGGCCTTGAACGTGCCGAGGGCGACGGCGACCCGGCGGCCCTCCTCCGCGTCGACGGTGACGCCCGTGTAGGCGTCGTAGAGCGCGTGGTCCTGGTAGAAGGCACACGCCTCCTGCGTGATCGGGTCCAGGAGTTCACCGAGGGCGGCGAGGGTCCGCCCGTGCGAGGAGTGGGTGTGCGCGACGGCGACGACGTCGGGCCTGGCCCGGTGGACCTGGGCGTGGACGGTGAAGGCGGCCTGGTTCACGTGGTGGGCGCCGTGGACGACCTGTCCGTCGCCGTTGACCAGGATGAGGTCGCTCGCGGTGAGTTCGTCGAACGGCGCCCCGAACGGGTTCACCCAGAAGCAGTCCGGGTGTTCGGGGTCGCGGGCGGTGATGTGGCCGGAGACGCCCTCCTCGTACCCGAGCCGCCCGAAGAGCCGGAGCGCGCCCGCGAGCCGCTGTCTGCGGTGGGTGCGTTCCTCCTCGGCCGACGCGTGGACGGGCGGCATGGCGAAGTGGAGCCGTTCGACGGGGACGGGGTCCGGTATCACGCTCATGCGCCGGAAGGTAACGCCCGGCCGGGCAACTCACCAGAGGCCGGACGCGACGAAGCCGCCGCCCCGCGCGACGGACGCGGGGGCGACGGCTCCGGTGGGCTCAGGGAGCGGGTGCGACTACTCCCACTCGATGGTGCCCGGGGGCTTGCTCGTGACGTCGAGGACGACGCGGTTGACGTCGGCGACCTCGTTGGTGATGCGGGTCGAGATCTTGGCCAGCACGTCGTACGGCAGGCGCGACCAGTCGGCCGTCATCGCGTCCTCGGAGGAGACGGGACGCAGCACGATCGGGTGGCCGTAGGTGCGGCCGTCGCCCTGGACGCCGACCGAGCGGACGTCGGCGAGCAGGACGACCGGGCACTGCCAGATCTCGCGGTCGAGACCGGCGGCCGTCAGCTCCTCGCGGGCGATGGCGTCGGCCTCGCGCAGCAGGTCGAGACGGTCCTTGGTGACCTCGCCGACGATGCGGATGCCGAGGCCGGGGCCGGGGAACGGCTGGCGCTGGACGATCTCGTCCGGCAGGCCGAGCTCCTGGCCGACCATGCGGACCTCGTCCTTGAAGAGCTGGCGCAGCGGCTCGACGAGCTCGAACTCCAGGTCCTCGGGGAGGCCGCCCACGTTGTGGTGGGACTTGATGTTGGCGGTGCCGGTGCCGCCGCCGGACTCGACGATGTCCGGGTAGAGCGTGCCCTGGACCAGGAAGGCGACCTCGGGGCCGTCCTCCTGGAGGATCTCCAGCTGGGCCTGCTCGAAGACGCGGATGAACTCGCGGCCGATGATCTTGCGCTTGGTCTCCGGGTCGGAGACGCCGGCGAGGGCGGTGAGGAACCGCTCCTGCGCGTCGACGACCTTGAGGTTGACGCCGGTCGAGGCGACGAAGTCCTTCTCGACCTGCTCGGTCTCGCCCTTGCGCATCAGACCGTGGTCGACGTACACGCAGGTGAGCTGCGAGCCGATGGCCTTCTGCACGAGCGCGGCGGCCACGGCGGAGTCGACGCCGCCGGAGAGACCGCAGATCGCGCGCTTGTCGCCGACCTGGGCGCGGATGGCCGCGACCTGCTCCTCGATCACGTTGCCCGTGGTCCAGCTCGGCTCGATGCCGGCGCCGCGGTAGAGGAAGTGCTCCAGGATCTGCTGGCCGTGCGTGGAGTGCAGCACCTCGGGGTGGTACTGGACGCCGTAGAGCTTCTTCTCGTCGTTCTCGAAGGCGGCGACCGGCACGACGTCCGTGGAGGCGGTGACGGCGAAGCCCTCGGGAGCGGCGGAGCAGGCGTCGCCGTGCGACATCCACACCGACTGCTCGACCGGGGTGCCCTCGAAGAGGGTGGAGCCGGCCTTGGAGACGTGCAGACCGGTCCGGCCGTACTCGCGGGCGCCCGTGTTGTCGACGGTGCCGCCGAGGGTCGTCGCCATCAGCTGGAAGCCGTAGCACATGCCGAAGACGGGGACGCCCGCCTCGAAGATCGCGCGGTCGAGGCGGGGCGCGCCCTCGGCGTACACGGAGGACGGGCCGCCGGAGAGGATGATCGCCTTCGGGTTCTTGGCCAGCATCTCGGCCACCGGCATGGTGGACGGGACGATCTCGCTGTAGACCCGGGCCTCACGGACGCGGCGGGCGATGAGCTGGGCGTACTGGGCGCCGAAGTCGACAACGAGGACTACGTCCGGGTTGGAGACGTCGGGCGCGGCAGCGGGGGTCGCTGAGGACACTACGGCGGCCTTCCGGCGGTAGGAGAGGGTCCCCCGAAGGGGGGTGCTATTTGTCGATTCTACCGGCGCGCCGCTCGCGCTTTTCGTCTCACCATCCGAACCCGGGTTGGCCCCGGCCCGCCGGCGGGGTCCATACTGTCGCCATGCGCAAGCTCACGACCTACGTCTTTACCTATGGCAACCGGCCCACCGGCTGCCATGGTCGTGCTGCTTGAGCAACTGACAAGCGACTTCCCAGGCGCCCCGGGCCGACAAGGCCCGGGGCGTTCTGCTTTCTCCGGGCCGTGTCGCTCCGGGGCACCCCACCTCACGAGGAGCCCCGACATGACCGCGACGACGCAGACCGAGAAGACCGGCGCCCGCACCGACGAGGCGGCGACGCTGATCGGCGACGCCCGCGAGCGGATCGACGCGCTCGACGACCGGATCATCGGTCTCATCCAGGAACGGATGGCCGTCTCGGCCATCATCCAGGAGGCCCGCATCTCCTCCGGCGGGCGCCGTGTGAACCTCGCCCGCGAGATGGAGGTGCTCGGCCACTACAGGGACGCCCTGGGCAAGCCGGGCACCGCGCTGGCGATGACGATGCTGGAGCTGTGCCGCGGCCGCATCTGACCCGTCCGGACCCGGTGGCCGGGGCCCCGCGGGCCGGGGGACGTGTGCCGGGGGCGCCGAGGGGGCGATGGCCCGCCCCTGCCGGGCCATCGCCCGCATCTGAGTTCGGGCCCGCTCTCACCCGTACGGCGCGTGACCGGCCGCGACCCGGCTTCGTTGGTCCGGGTGTCCGTGCCAGCCAGGGGCGGGCCCGAAGAAACCACGCGTGGCTTCGCTGGGGCGTGTGGCGTACCTCAGGTACGCCGTGGGACCTCGCACCAGCGCACGTGACCGGACAGCAGGGGACAGCAGCCCGGTCACCCAGAAAAAGCGGCCGGTCCCGGGGACGCCCGGGGCCGACCGCAATCGGCCGATCTCCCGACCCTCCCGTCCCCGTCTCCCCCGATCCCCTTCCCGCGGCGCAACCCCCCGGCGCCGCCCCGCTCGGCGCCGCCGCTGCCCTGACACCGGTGCCGACCCCCGAGGGCCCCGTGCCGCGACCGGAATCGCGCCACGGGGCCCTCGCCGTCTCCCGGATCCCGCACGTGACGCGCGTCACACGGAGATCCCGTGCAACCGCTACAACCAATCCCCCCGGTCGCGGGTCATCTATGCAGCACCACCAAGAACTGGAAGGGCGCTGCACTCGGAGGGGGGTGCAGCGCCCTTTCCATGACCGGGGTCCCCGGGGCCGGAGGGGTCAGGGCTTCTTCGGCGGGACGGCCGGCATCCCGAGGAACGGCAGCCGCAGCGCGCCGAAGGCCCCGGCGGGGACGACGGGCGACTTCGGTTCGACCGCCGCGAGCCGCTCGTACGCCTCGCCCTGCCGGGGGCGGAGGTCCTCCTCGCCCTTGTTCGGCCAGAAGGACATGGCGCGCTCGGCCTGGGCGGTGATCGTCAGGGACGGGTTGACGCCGAGGTTGGCGGAGACCGCCGCTCCGTCGACGACGGAGATCCCCGGGTGGCCGAACAGCCGGTGGTAGGGGTCGATGACGCCGGACTCGGCGTCGGCGCCGATCGGGCAGCCGCCGAGGAAGTGGGCGGTGAGCGGGGTGCCCATGAGCTCGCCGACGTTGGAGCCGGCGAAGCCGTTGATCTCCTCGGCGAGCAGCGTGGCGGCGCGGGTGGCCTCCGGGATCTGGACCGGGTTGGGCGCGCCGTGCCCCTGGCGGGCGGTGAGCAGGCCCTTGCCGAGGCCGCCGGGCTTGCGGTAGGTCGTCAGCGAGTTGTCGAGCGACTGCATGACGAGGCCGATGATGGTCCGCTCCGACCAGTGGCGGTTGGAGAGCGAGCGGGCGGCGAGCGTGGGGTGCCGGAGCAGGCTGAGGAACCAGTTGCGCACCCGGTGGGCGCCGTAGGGCACCTGGAGGACGGTCAGGCCGCCCATGGAGTTGGAGCCCTTGCCGTACCGCACCGGCTCGATGTGGGTGTTCTCGTCCGGGTGGATCGAGGAGGTGATGGCGACGCCGCGGGTGAAGTCGACCTTGTCCTTGCCGTGCTTCCTCCGGTACCGGCGGTCGGTGGTCTGGGCGCCGACCAGGCCCTCGGAGTTGGTGCGGGTGAGCTCGCCGAGCCGCTGGGAGATCCGGGGCAGCAGGCCGGTGTCCTTCATCCGGTGCAGCAGGGTCTGGGTGCCGTAGGTGCCGGCCGCGACGACCACGCGCCGGGCGGTGAAGGTGCGGCCCTCGCCCTTCCTGCGCCGGTCGGTGGGGAGGGTCTTCACGGCGAAGCCGCCGCGCGAGTCCTCGGTGAGGGTGACGACGGTGGTCATGGGGTGGACGGTGGCGCCGGCCTTCTCCGCGAGGTGGAGGTAGTTCTCGTTGAGGGTGTTCTTGGCGCCGTGGCGGCAGCCGGTCATGCACTCGCCGCACTCGGTGCAGGCGCGCCTGGCCGGCCCGGCGCCCCCGAAGTACGGGTCGGCGACCTCGCCGCCGGGCTTCGCCCTCGCCGTGCCGTCGGCGTCGTCGCCGTCCCCGAAGAAGACGCCGACCGGGGCCATGTGGAAGGTGTCGCCGATGCCCATCGCCTGCGCGGCCGACTTCAGGTGCTCGTCGGAGGGCGTCATCGTCGGGTTGAGCCGGACGCCGAGCATCCGCCGGGCCTGGTCGTAGTACGGGCTCAGCTCCTCCTGCCAGTCGGTGATGTCCTTCCACTGCGGGTCGTCGAAGAACGGCCGGGGCGGCACGTAGAGGGTGTTGGCGTAGTTGAGGGAGCCGCCGCCGACGCCGGCGCCGGCGAGCACCATGACGTTGCCGAGCAGGTGGATGCGCTGGAGGCCGTAAAGACCGAGGGCGGGGGCCCACAGGAAGTTCTTCAGGTCCCAGGAGTTCTTCGGCAGGGTCGCGCGGGTGAAGCGGCGGCCTGCCTCCAGGACGCCGACCCGGTAGCCCTTCTCCGTGAGGCGGAGGGCGGTGACGGACCCGCCGAAGCCGGAGCCGACGACGAGGACGTCGTAGTCGTACGCGGCGTCCTCGGCCTGCTCCTGATTTTGGGTAGGGGGTACCGCGGTCATGGCTCTCCTCGTACGGAAAGGGCGGAATCGGGCGGGGAGTCCGGGGCGGCCGCGGAGACCGCCCCGGCGGGGGTCAGCGCAGGCGCAGGGCCTTCATCGCCTTCAGGGAGACGCTCATGAAGGCGGCGTACTTCTCGTCGTCCATGCCGAAGGAGGGCGCGAGGGGCATCAGCCGCTGCTGGGCGACGGTCTGCGCCTCGGTGTACTTGAGGATGCCCTCGGAGCCGTGGCGGCGGCCGAGTCCGGAGTCCTTCATGCCGCCCATCGGGGACTGCACGCTGCCGTAGGCGGGGGCGTATCCCTCGTTGATGTTGACGGTGCCGGTGCGCAGCCGGGCCGCGACGGCGTGGCCGCGGCGGGAGTCCTTCGTCCAGACGGAGGAGTTCAGCCCGTACGGGGTGGCGTTGGCGAGGTCGACGACCTCGTCCTCGTCGGTGAAGCGGTAGACGGAGACGACCGGGCCGAAGGTCTCCTCGGCGCAGACGGCCATCGGGGCCTCGACGCCGTCGAGGATGGTCGGCTCGTAGAAGAGCGGGCCGATGTCGGGGCGGGCGACGCCGCCGGCGACGAGCCGGGCGCCCTTGGCGACGGCCTCCTCGACGTGCCGGCTGACGGTCTCCAGCTGCCGCTCGCCGACGAGGGAGCCCATGTCGGCGCCGTACGCGAGGGAGCTGCCGAGGCGCATGGCCCGGGTGCGGGCGGCGAAGCGCTCCAGGAAGGCGTCGGCGACGGACGCGTGCACGTACAGCCGCTCGATGGAGATGCAGAGCTGGCCGGCCGAGGAGAAGCAGGCGCGGACGGCGCCGGCGGCGGCCTTCTCGATGTCGGCGTCCGCGAGGACGAGCATCGCGTTCTTGCCGCCGAGTTCGAGGGAGACGCCGACGAGCCGGGCCGCGGCGCCCTGGGCGACCTCGCGGCCGGTGCGGGTCGAGCCGGTGAAGGAGACGTAGTCGGCGTGCTTGACGACCTCGGGTCCGACGACCGGGCCCTCGCCGAGGACGACCTGGAAGACCTCGGCGGGCAGTCCGGCCTCGATGAGCAGGTCGCGGGCCCACAGCGCGGTGAGCGCGGTCTCGGTGTCGGGCTTCATGACGACCGCGTTGCCCGAGACGAACGCGGGCAGGGCGTCGCCGACGGAGAGCTCCAGCGGGTAGTTCCAGGGGGCGATCTGGCCGACGACCCCGCGGGGCTGGCGCAGCTCGGTGACCTTGGTCAGGGTCGGGACGACGCCGGTGTGGCGCTTGGCGCGCAGGTAGGCGGCGGCCCGGCGGCCGTAGTGGCGGGCCGCGACGGCGACCGCCTGGACCTCCTCGTGGGCGTGCAGCCGGGCCTTGCCGGTCTCCAGCTGGATGAGGTCGAGGACCTCGGCCTGGCGCTGGAGGACGAGGTCGTGGAAGCGGAGGAGGACGGCGGCGCGGGCCTTGACCGGGACGGCGGCCCAGGCGGGCTGGGCGGCGCGGGCGCGCGCGAAGGCCCCGGCGACGTCCTCGGGGGTGGACTCGGGCAGGTCCGCCAGCTTCTCCCCGGTGAAGGGGGTGTGGTTGGCGGTGCGGCCGGAGCCGGCGACGCCGCGGGTGAGGCGGGCGACCACCTCGGGCGTCACGACGTCGGCGGCGGTCCGCGCGCCGGCGGGCGCGGGCGCGACCGGGTTGGTCGCACCGGCGGGGGCGGCCGCTCCGCCCTTCGCTGCGGGTGCG
Organism: Streptomyces sp. NPDC104202; assembly: GCF_055584185.1. Taxonomy (NCBI): domain Bacteria; kingdom Bacillati; phylum Actinomycetota; class Actinomycetes; order Kitasatosporales; family Streptomycetaceae; genus Streptomyces; species Streptomyces sp. NPDC104202. The sequence continues at coordinate 35,154 of NZ_JBVJMN010000009.1, forward strand.
TCGGAAACCGTGGGGGCGGCGGGGGCCTGCGAGTCCGTCATGAGGGCGAGCGTAGGCCGCCTTCCGCCCTTTGGGTACCCGTCGGTAACGCGTTTTCACCGGGCGCACACATCGCGCCAGCGATCACTGGCACATAAGCCCTGATCAGCGGCTTACGGCCGACGGAGGCCGGGCGGGGAGATTTCCGCCCGCCCGGCGGCCGTCCGTGCGGACCGCTCAGTCGACCGGCGCGCGCCAGTGCTGGAGCACGATGTCGAACTGCTCCCGCGTGGTCTCCCAGCTCGACTCCGGCGCGGACATGTAGATCGCGTACTCCGTGCCGTCGTCCTCGTAGTACATCTGGTCGATCGCGCGCCGCGGCCCCGGGAAGGTCTGCTTCTCCGTCCAGGTGAACTCCCAGAGGCAGGAGCGGACCTGGTCGCGGTAGGTGTTCTGGAGGAGCTTGACCCGCTGGTAGTTCATCCGCCGCTGGAGGACCCGCTCCAGGTCGATCGCGTGCATGTACGGGTTCTCGAAGTCGGGGGACCTGTCGATGCTGATCCGGATGCGGTGACGGCCGTTGTCCGGGGTGTAGTCGACCTGGTCGCCCTCGGTCTGCCGCTTCCACCCGTCCGGCACGAGGATGCTGAAGCCCTTGGGGTCGTCGACCCGGTGCCAGCCCTCCGGGACGTCCTTCACGGCCTCCTTGGAGGCCGGGGCGGAGGCCGGGCCGGTGGCCGTGGTCCGTCCGCCGCCGCCGCCGGCGCGGTCGCCCCCGGCGTAGTTCATGGCGGCGAAGACCGCCCCGCCCGCGACGACACCGGCGAGCAGCGCCGCCAGCACGGCGGTGCGCCAGCGGCCCCGGCCGGACCCCGACGGCGGGGACGACGGCACCAGGGTGGGCGGCTGCGACGGGTGGGGAACGGGGGGCCGCCCGGACGAGGGGGAGGCGTCGGCCGGGTGGGGCCAGGCGCTGGTGGAGCCGCGGGGAGCGGGCTCCGCGCCCTCGACACCGGGCTGACGGGCCGTGTCGCCCGACCGGGCGTCGTCCGCCGCGGCACCGGCCGCCGGGGAGCTCCCGCCCTCCGGTGTCTCCAGCTCCTCCCAGGCGACGCGCTGGGTCGGCACGTACGCCTGCGCCGCCTCCGGCCTGCGCCCCTCCATCGCGTCGAGCAGCATCCGTTCGGCCTCGTCCGCACGCGGCCGCTGGTCCGGGTCCTTGCGCAGCAGCGCGACGATGACGGGCGCCAGGGGGCCCGCCTTCTCCGGGTGCGGCGGCTCCTCCGTCACCACGGCCTGCATGGTGCTGATCGGGGAGCTGCGGCGGAACGGCGAGACGCCCTCCACCGCCGTGTACAGCGTCGCGCCGAGCGACCAGAGGTCGGAGGCGGGCCCCGGGTCACCGCCGCGCACCCGCTCGGGCGCCAGGTAGTCGATCGAGCCGACGATCTCCCCGGTGCGGGTGATGGTCGAGTCGCCCTCGATGGCCGCGATCCCGAAGTCCGTGATCAGCACGCGTCCGTCGCGCGCGAGCAGGACGTTGCCCGGCTTGACGTCCCGGTGCAGCACCCCGGCCGCGTGCGCGGCGCGCAGGGCGCCGACGACGTGCAGCCCGATCCTGGCCGCCTCGCGCGGCTCGATCGTGCCGGTCTCCTTGGCGGCGTCCGCCAGCGAGGGCCCGTCGACGTACTGCATGACGATCCACGGCCGGCTGTCGTGCTCCAGGACGTCGTGGACGGTGACCACACCCGGATGGGTGATCCGGGCGGCCGCCCGCGCCTCCTTCTGCGTACGGGCGTGCAGGACGAGCCGGTCGGCCTCGGCCACGAACCGGCCCGCCGTCAACTCCTTGACCGCCACGACACGGTGCAGGACCTCGTCGTGCGCGCGCCAGACCTTGCCCATGCCGCCGCGTCCGATGGACTCGCCCAGCCGGTAACGCCCGGCGAGCAGCAGTCCCGCACCTGTGCTCTGAGAATGTTCCACGTGCCCCCGCATTCCTTCGGAGAACAGGTTACGGAGGGGGGGACGGGGGGCGGAACCTCGGGGCGGTCATAGGAACAGCACTGTGACCAGGGGGCGGTGGGAACGCTTCCGCTTCACCGTCACGGCGTGAAGGCCCGGGTGGCCTCCTCGTGGATCGCGCTGACCTTGTCGCGTTCGGTGTACGGGCCGATGACCTGCACCACGTGGTACCGGCCGCCGTCGATCAGGGCGAGGTTGCGGACGAAGACCTCCCGCCCGCTGCCGTCCAGCCACCAGTAACTGCCGGTGGCCGTCGCGGTCCTGCCGATGTCGACGCGGCGCGTGCGCTCCGCCCCCGACCAGCTCGACGCCCGCCACGGCTCCAGCTCGCGCTCCCGGCTGCTCTGGTACTCCAGCGGGTCGCCGCCGTTGTCCCGCACGCTGTCCCGGCCGGGGACGACGATCATCGTGAACTCGCCGTTGCTGTAGCGCACTTGGCCCGCGTCGTTGATCGGACTGCGCCGCCACCCGTTCGGCACCCCGATCCGGAAGCCCTCCGGGTCCTGGCGCACCGTGTAACCGGCGGCCGGGGCCGGGGCGGACGGGTCCGCGGCGGGCGGAGTGGTCGGCGGCTTCGCGGACGCCGTGCCCGGTCCGCCCGACGGCTCGGCGGACGGCCCGGCCGAGGTGCCGCCGGGGCGCGCCGTGGGCGCCGGGCCGGTCGGGGAACCGGTCGCCCCGGTGGGCGCCTCCCCCTTGCCGGGCAGGAAGAACACCGCGTACGCGACCGCGCCGCCGAGCAGCACGAAGACCAGGACCAGCAGCGTCCGGCCGAGGGACCGCGGGGAACCGGAGCCGCGGGCGGACGACGGACGCGGGGCGCGGGGGGCCCGCTGCGGGATCTCCTCGCGGTACTCCTCGTACTCGGCGTACTCGGTGTACTCGGTGTGGTCCTCCCGCGGAGCACCGGGCGGGTCCACCGGTCCGCGGCCGTGGCCGGGCGGCACGCCGTGCCCGTACGCCCGGTCGTGCTCGCGGACCTCCTCGCGGGCGGCCGCGGCGCGCGGCTCCCTGCCTCGCTTGTGGCGGTGCCGGCCCGCGCCCGCTCCCCCGCGCCACCGGCGCACCAGCTCGCCGCGCCGCCGCACGATCGGCAGCCGCTTCTCGTCGAAGGACGGCAGCGGGACGACGCCGACGCCCGCGTCCGGCTCGGGCGCCGACCGCACGAGGGACCGCAGCCAGCCGCGCAGCTCCTCGAAGTCCGGCCGCTCCCCGGGGTCCTGACGGAGCAGGGACTCCACGACCGGGCGCAGCGGCCCGCACTCCTCGGCGAACGCCGGCGGCTCGGCACAGACCAGCTGGACGAGTTCGGCCGCGCTGTCCTCCGGGTAGGGGGCGTGGCCCTGGACGGCCCGGTAGAGGAGGGCGCCGAGCGCCCAAAGGTCGGTGGCGGGGCCGATCGGCGGCGCGAGGCGCCAGTTCTCGTGCACCGGGCCGGCCTGCTCGGGCGCCCAGCGCTCGGTGACCGCGCCGACCACCGCGATCCGGGTCTGCCGGGCCCGCTCGGCGTCGAGCCGGGTCGTCGGCCCGCGGTGCGCCGGGGCCCGCTCCCCGCCGTCGTCCCGCGGCGAGGCGGGGGCCGGCAGCCGCGCCCCGGGGGTCGCGGCCGTGTATCCGGCGGGCAGCGCCGGGCGCCCCGAACCGGGCAGCACGGAGCCGCCGCCGGCCGGGACCGGCCCCGAGCCGTCCCGCGACGCGTGCGGGCCGTCGCTCCAGCTGCCCGCCAGCATCACGCGCGGCGGGGGGCCCTGCCGCGGGCCGCCGCCGTACGGCTCGTCTCCGTCGTCCTCGTCGTCGTCCTCGTCGTCCTCGTCGTCCACCTGCGACCACCACTGCGGCCCGGGCGGAGCGGCGGACGCCTGCGGCGGCGGCTCGGCCGGGTCCGGCCCGGGCCGCGGCTCGGGCTCCGGCTCCCGCTCCGGCGGCGCGGGGCGCTGGGCCGGGAGCGCGCCCGTCTCGCCCAGCCGCGCCGCGGCGCGCGCGCCCGCGCGGTACGCGGCGATGGCGCCCGCGCGCGCGGCCCGCACGTCGGCGGTCGGCGGCGCGGCGGCCGGCTGCGTCCCGGCGGGCGGCACGGGGGTCGCGCGGCCGTAGGGGTCGGCCCCGTAGGGAGCCGCGCCGTACGGGACGTCGTCGTAGGCGTCCGTGTCGTCGTCGTCCGGCGCGTCGTCGTCCCACGAGGCTCCGGCGGCGGGAGCGTCCCCCGGCGCGCCGTCCGCCCCGGCGCCGGCCGGACCGGGGCCCTCGTCCCCCTCGTCGCCGTACTCGACGTCCTCGTACGTGACGTCCTTGTCCACCTCGGCCTCGTGGACCTCGGTCCCGTGGACCTCGACCCCGTACTCCTCCGTCGGCGCGTGCCACACGGGCGCGTACGGGTCACCGGCGGGCGGCCCGGACGCGGAGGGCTCCAGGGCGTAGGGCTCGTGGGCGCCGGGCTCGGCGGCGTACGGGCGGAGGTCGTCGTGGGGCCCGGTGTCCGGTCCGTACGGGTCCGGCGCGTACGTGCCCGGGTCGTAGGCGCTCCGGCCGTACGCGCCCTGGTCGTACGCGGTGCTCCGGTCGTACGCGGTGCCCTGGTCGTCAGGGTCCGGCGCGCCCGCGTACGGGTCGGCCGCGTAGGGCTCGGGAGCATACGGATCGGGTGCGAACGGCTCGATCGCGAACGGACCGGTCGGCGGCGATCCGGGCTCGGACGGCCCGGACGCGGACGGTCCGAGCTCGTACGGTCCGGACGGTTCGGGATCGGACGGTCCGGGCTCCGGCGCGCCGACGTCGGACGCGCCCGGCGCGAAGGGGTCGGGCGCGGAGGGCTCCGTCTCGGACGGCACCGGGGCGTATCCGCAGAGGGCCTCCTCCGCGGCGCCCGCCGCGAGGCCGGTGAGGACGACGCGGCCGTCGTCGCAGACCAGGACGGTGTGGGCGGTGATGTTGCGGTGGACCCAGCCGTGGGCGTGGAGGGCACGGAGGGCGGTGAGGACGTCGGCGCCGATCTCGGCGGCGCGGTAGGGGTTGAGGGGGCGCTCGGCGAGGAGCGCGGCGAGCGGCCTGGCCGCCACGACCTCGCTCACTATCCACAGCGATCCGGCCTCGGCGAAGACGTCGAAGACCTGGTCGAGGAGGGGGTGGTCGGGGATCTGCGCGGCGGCCTGGGCCGCCTCGATCGCGCGGCGCACGACGGGTTCGGCGGGCCGCCGGGTGGCCCGGCCCGCACCGCCGTAGGGGTCCGCGGGTCCGCCGTCGCCGTCGAGCACCTCGGCGTCGACGAACTCGGGCAGCGGGACCTGGCGGACCATGACCTCCTGGCCGCTGTACGTGTCGAACGCGCGCGTCTCGGTGAGCGCGTACGTGTCCGCGTCCGCCGGCGGCAGGGGCAGGCGGTAGCGGTCCGCGAGCACCCTTCCCGCGTAGTCGTCCACGACGCCTCCCCACGCGCGCGGTGGCCCCCCGTGGGCCCGCGGATCCCTCGGGATCGTGCGGGATCACGCGGGTCCGTCAATTCCGGTCCGGCACCGTGCAGTTAACGGCTCTGTTCGGCTGCGTACGGTCCACGAACTCTCACGATACGTGGCACCGGTCAGTCCTTGGGCGCGAACGTGGCGAACGCCGTCTCCCGCAGCGTCCGGCACTCCGCGCCGTTCCACTCGTCCGCCTTGCAGCTGACCATGATCGAGTAGCCGTGCCGGGCGTCCACCTTGAAGCCGCGGTTGAGCACGTGGACGCGGATGCCCTTCTGGACGCGCTCGAACTCCCAGTCGGCGACGGTCGGGTACCCCTTGTACGCGACCTGTCGTATCCCGATGTGCCGGTAGTCGTTGCTGGTGGCGGCGACGCCCGCCATCGCCAGCCGCCAGGCGGCGGCCGCGTCGTCCTTCGGGCTGTCGTTGAAGTCGACCTGGACGCGCGGGAAGCCGCCGCTCTCGCTGAATATTCCGCCGGAGTCGTATCCCGCTATGGCGCGGAGCCGGAAGGTGGAGGGCATCGCCATCGAGAAGTGGAACTTCGCGTTGGTGACGAGGGCGTAGCCGGCGGGCAGCTGCGTGCCGCCGCCGGGCTTGGCCGAGGGCGTGCCGGTGGCGTTCGAGCCGTCCGTGGCGCCCGTCGTGCCGTTCGCGCCGGTCGCGCCGGTGGAGTTGGTGTCACCGGGCTGGGCGCCGCCCTGCTGGCCGGGGCCGCCGGGCGTCTGGCCCTTGCCGCCGTCGGAGCCGTCGCCGCCGTCACCGCCGGCCGTGGTGCCGGCCGAGGCGGTCGTGCCACCGCTGCCCTTGCCCTGGTTGCCCGCGTCGCCGCCCCCGCCGAGGGAGACGGCCAGGATCGTGCCGAGGACGGCGAGGACCGCGACCGCGGCGATGATCACCAGGGTGCGGCGCGGCACGACGTCGGTCAGCGTCGCGCGGGCCGCGGCGGGCTTGCCGCCGGGCCGGCTCGTCGCGGGCTTCGGCGCGCCGGAGGCGGCCGCGTTGCGCACGGAGTTCAGGGCGCCCCGCATCCGGTCGGCGGGGGCCTCTGAGCCCTGCTTGCGGTCGGCCGCCGGGGTCGGCGGCACCGGGGGCGCCGCCGGCACGTGTGCGGGCCGGGGCGGCAGCGGCACGACCTTGGTGACCTCGGGCGAGGCGACGGGGGCCGCCTCGGGCGCGTCGAGCACGGCGCGCAGCAGGATCCGGGCGCCGGCGTCGTCGAGCCGCTGCGCCGGGTCCTTGGCGAGCAGGCCGTAGATGACCTGCTCCAGCTCGGGTCCCGCGTTCTTCGGCGGGTCGACCGGCTCGGTCATGACCGCCGTGAGGGTGGCGATGGCGGAGCCCTTGTCGTAGGGCGGGCTGCCCTCGACCGACGCGTAGAGCAGGCCGCCCAGGGACCACAGGTCGGCGGCGGGGCCGGGCTTGTGGCCGCGGGCGCGCTCCGGGGAGATGTAGGAGGGGGCGCCGACGAGCATGCCGGTGGAGGTGATCGAGGGGTCGCCCTCGACCTGGGCGATGCCGAAGTCGGTCAGGACGACCCGGCCGTCCTCGGCGATCAGCACGTTGGACGGCTTCACGTCGCGGTGCAGGATGCCCTCGCGGTGGGCCGAGCGCAGCACGTCGAGGATGGCGAGGCCGACCTCGGCGGCGCGCCGGGGCGTCAGGACGCCGTCCTCGCGCACGGCGTCCGCGAGGGACTTGCCCTCGATGAGCTCCATGACGATCCAGGGGCGGTCGTCCTCGTCGACGACGTCGTACACGGTGACGGCGCCGTTGTTGCGGATCCGGGCGATGGCCTTCGCCTCGCGCAGGGTCCGGGTGATGAGGCGGCGCTTCTCGTCGTCGTCGATGCTGGTGGGGAAGCGGAGTTCCTTGACGGCGACCGTGCGGCCGAGGATCTCGTCGACCGCGCGCCACACGGTGCCCATGCCGCCGCGGCCGAGGACCACGCCGAGCCGGTAGCGGCCGGCGAGGAGCCGTCCCTCGCCCACCGGGGCCTTGCGCAGCCGGTCGCCGCCGGACGTGCGGGCGGTGCCGGCCGCGCGGCCGCTCTCGCCGTCGCCGTCCCCGGCGCCGAAGCCGGCCCGGCCGGTCGACGGCTCGGTGCCGCGGAGGCGTCCGGTCGGCACGTCCCCGACGGGGGCGCCGGCCGGCGCGGAGGCGGTCCCGGCGGCGGCGTCGCCCCCACCGGAATCCTTCGCTCCGTCAGACGGCGCGTCCGTGCCGCCCTTCGTGCCCCGGTCGTCCCCGGGGCCTTCGGCAGCCTCCGCGGACTGCCCCGGACGCGCGTCCTCCGGGGCCTTCGCACCCCGTCCGACCTGCGTGTCCTGCTCGTCCCGTCCCGCTTCACGCGCGGCCGGGACCGCTCCTCGGTCGCCGTCGGTCGCGGCCCCCGCGGCGGCGTCCCGCCCGGGGTCCTTCGCCGTGTCCCGCGACTGCTCCGCCTCCGACATGCGTCCCCTCTGCGATCCCTGATCTGCGCCGCGTCTGCCGCTTCCCGCGCGATGCGGTAACCCGCCCTGGAAGAGAGCCCATTGTCCCTCACCTCGGGACGGGTGGCGCCCCCGGGTCCGTACTCCGGGATGACGACGCTTCCGCACACCCTCCAGGTTCCCGCAGGATTACGGACGACCCGGACGTCCTGTCAGATCGGCGTCCGTTCCGTCCCCGCCCGTCCCCGACCGCCCTCCGGCCGGGCCCCGGCCACCGTCCGGTCGGGACCGGCGGGCGCGGCCCCTCCTCGCCGGGCGGGCCGTCAGATCGGCACGATGTCCGGCGCGCCGAGCCGGGCCGCGTCGGCTGTCAGGTCGTCGGGCTGGCGCTGCGACTCCCGCTCCGCCTCGACCCTCTTCTCGTAGTGCTCGACCTCCTTCTCGATCTGGAGGTCGTCCCAGCCGAGGACCGGCGCCATCAGTTCCGCGCACTCGCGGGCGCTGAGGGTGCCCCGGTCGAAGGTCTCGATGGAGATCCTGGTCCGCCGGGTGAGGACGTCGTCGAGGTGACGCGCGCCCTCGTGCGAGGCGGCGTAGACGATCTCGGCGCGCAGGTAGTCGTCGGCGGCCGCGAGCGGCTCGCCGAGGCCGGGGTCGGCGGCGACGAGGTCGAGGATCTCCTGCGTCAGGGAGCCGTAGCGGTTGAGGAGATGCTCGATGCGGACGACGTGCAGTCCGGTCCGGGCCGCGATCCTGGCCCGCGCGTTCCACAGGGCCCGGTAGCCCTCGGCGCCCAGGAGCGGGGTGTCCTCGGTGACGCAGGGGGCGACGCGCTGGTCGAGGCCGTGGACGGCCGCGTCGACGGCGTCCTCGGCCATGACGCGGTACGTCGTGTACTTGCCGCCGGCGACGACGACCAGGCCCGGGACCGGGTGGGCGACGGTGTGCTCGCGCGAGAGCTTGCTCGTGGCGTCCGACTCGCCGGCGAGGAGGGGGCGCAGCCCCGCGTAGACGCCCTGGACGTCGTCGCGGGTGAGCGGGGTGGCGAGCACGGTGTTGACGTGTTCCAGGAGGTAGTCGATGTCGGCGCTGGACGCGGCGGGGTGCGCCTTGTCGAGGTCCCAGTCGGTGTCGGTGGTGCCGACGATCCAGTGCCGTCCCCAGGGGATGACGAAGAGCACGGACTTCTCGGTGCGCAGGATGAGCCCGGTGGTGGAGTGGATGCGGTCCTTGGGGACGACCAGGTGGATGCCCTTGGAGGCGCGGACGTGGAACTGGCCGCGCTCGGCGATGAGCGCCTGGGTGTCGTCCGTCCACACCCCGGTGGCGTTGACGATCTGCTTCGCCCGGATCTCGTACGCGACGCCGGCCTCGACGTCCTGGACGCGGGCGCCGACGACCCGCTCGCCCTCGCGCAGGAACCCGACGACGCGGGCCCGGCTGGCGGCCCTGGCGCCGTAGGAGGCGGCGGTGCGGACGAGGGTGGTGACGAAGCGGGCGTCGTCCATCTGGGCGTCGTAGTACTGCAGGGCGCCGACGAGGGCGTCCTTCCTCAGGCAGGGCGCGACGCGCAGGGCGTTGCGCCGGGAGAGGTGCCGGTGGGCGGGGAGTCCGCGGCCGTGGCCGGAGGAGAGGGACATCGCGTCGTAGAGCGCGACGCCCGAGCCGGCGTAGAACCGCTCCCAGCCCTTGTGCTGGAGGGGGTAGAGGAAGGGGACCGGCTTCACCAGGTGGGGGGCGAGCCGCTCCAGGAGGAGTCCGCGCTCCTTGAGGGCCTCGCGGACGAGCGCGAAGTCGAGCATCTCCAGGTAGCGCAGGCCGCCGTGGATGAGCTTGCTGGACCGGCTGGAGGTGCCGGAGGCCCAGTCGCGGGCCTCGACGATGCCGGTGGTGAGCCCTCTCGTGACGGCGTCGAGCGCCGTCCCCGCGCCGACCACGCCGGCGCCGACCACCAGTACGTCGAGTTCGTGCTCGGCCATGGCCGCGAGCGCCTCGACGCGCTCGGCGGGTCCCAGTGTCGCTGTCCTCACGGCTGCTGCCTCCCGTCGTCCCCCGTCCGTTCCGTGCGGGGTCGTCTTCCCGCACGAGCGGTGGGCACCGCACGAACCGGGCCTCTGTGGCCCGGCTCACAGTCCTGATTCTGTCCCGGTCCGGTGACTTCAGCCACCGCCTCGCCGCCACCCTGTGGATAACACTCGGCGACCTTGGGACGCACAATGCCGCATGTCGGTCATATTTACGCCTAGTCTGACATTGCGGGCGACTCGTTCTGTCCACCGGGCTTGCGCCTCGCGTCCCCTCCGGCTACAGGGAAGGACGGCTCACCCCCCATGCCCGCTGATCTCGCCGTCATCGGCCTCGGCCACCACGGACTGCCCCTCGCCCAGGCCGCCACCGCCGCGGGCATCGACACCGTCGGCTACGACACCGACCCCCGCCCCCTCGCCGAACTCGCCGCCGGCCGCTCCCCCGTCGACGGCTCCCTCACCACGCCCGAGATCCGCCGCATGCTCGCGGGGGGCTTCCGGCCGACCACCGACCCCGCCGAACTCGGCCGGGTCCGCACCGCCGTCCTCTGCGCCCCCACCCCCCTCGGCCCCGACCGCACCCTCGACCTCACCGCCGTCACCGACGCGGCCCGCGCGCTCGCGGCCCGGCTCCGCCCCCACACCACCGTCCTCCTGGAGTCCCCCGTCCCGCCGGGCACCACCGAGGGCCTCCTCCGCGACCTCCTGGAGACCGGCTCGGGCCTCCGCGCCGGCCGCGACTTCCACCTCGCGTACTCGCCCGGCCGCATCGACCCCGGCAGCCGCACCCACGGCTTCGCCGGCACCCCCAAGGTCATCGGGGGCCTCACCCCGGCCTGCACCGAGTCCGCCGCCACGTTCTACGGCCGGCTCACCGACAAGGTGGTACGCGCGCGTGGCCCCCGCGAGGCGGAGACGGTCAAGCTCCTGGAGACCAACTTCCGGCACGTCAACATCGCCCTCGTCAACGAGATGGCGGTCCTCTGCAACGAGCTCGGCGTCGACCTCTGGGACGTCATCCGCTGCGCCGAGACCAAGCCGTTCGGCTTCCAGGCGTTCCGCCCGGGCCCCGGTGTCGGCGGGCACGGCGTCCCCGTCGACACCGTCGGCGCCCACCGGCCGCTGCGTCTGGTCGAGCTCGCCGGCCAGGTCAACGAGCGCATGCCGGGGTACGTCGTCCAGCGCGCCGCCACCCTCCTCAACGAGCACGGGAAGTCGGCCCGCGGCGCCCGGGTGCTCCTGCTCGGCATCACGTACAAGCCCGACCTCCCCGACCGGCAGGGCTCCCCCGCCGACGAGATCGCCCGCCGCCTCATGGACCTGGGGGCGACCGTCAGCTACCACGACCCGCACGTCCCCGACTGGCGCGTCCGCGAGCTGCCCGTCCCCCGGGCCGACTCGCTCTACGAGGCCGCCGCCCACGCCGATCTGACGATCCTCCTCCAGCACCACCGCACCTACGACCTCCAGGGGCTCGCGGTCAAGGCACAGCTGCTGCTCGACACCCGCGGCGCCACCCCCGCCGGGGCGGCCCACCGCCTCTGAAATCCCCTGGGCGGGGCGGTGGGCGGACTGCTAGCCTCCGGGCTCTTGTTCGCACATCCGTGCGCCCGTGTCCCTGGGGGGATCACCGCATGTCTCAGCCCGTTCCGCCGCCGTCCGGCAACCCGTTCGCCGACGGCGCCGCCCCGCAGCCGTACCCGACGGCGCCGCCGCCCGCGCCGGTCCGCGACAACGTGGCGCTCGGCCTGGTGGCCGCCCTCGTCACGGCGGTCCTCACCGGCGTGGTGTACGGGGCCGTCATCGGCGGCATCGAGCGGGAGATCGGCTGGGCCGCCGTCGGCGTCGGCTTCCTCGTGGGCCTCGCCGCCGGCAAGGTCGGCGGCCGCAGCCCCGTCCTGCCGGTCGCGGGCGCGGTGCTCTCGCTGGGCGGCGTCTACCTCGGCCAGCTCGTCGGCATCGCGATCCTGGGGGCGAAGCAGCTGCACGTCTCCGCCTCGGAGCTCTTCTTCCAGGAGTTCGGCACGCTGACGGAGGTGTGGAACGCGGACAAGGACGTGCTGACGTTCCTCTTCTTCGCGCTCGCCGCCTTCGCCGCGTTCTCCGGCGCCAAGAAGGCCGCCGCCTAGAACCCGCGTACGCCGAGGGCCCCGCACCGGACAGGTGCGGGGCCCTCGGCGTCGGGACGACCGGGCGTCAGCGCTTGTGCTGGGCGTCCGCGACGGTGACCTCGACGCGCTGGAACTCCTTGAGCTCGCTGTAGCCGGTGGTGGCCATCGCACGGCGCAGGGCGCCGAAGAAGTTCATGGAGCCGTCGGGGGTGTGCGACGGGCCGGCGAGGATCTCCTCGGTGGTGCCGACGATGCCCAGGTCGACGAGCTTGCCGCGCGGCACGTCCTCGTGGACGGCCTCCATGCCCCAGTGGTGGCCCTTGCCGGGCGCGTCCGTGGCACGGGCCAGCGGGGAGCCGATCATCACCGAGTCGGCGCCGCACGCGATGGCCTTCGGCAGGTCGCCGGACCAGCCCACGCCGCCGTCGGCGATGACGTGCACGTAGCGGCCGCCGGACTCGTCCATGTAGTCGCGGCGGGCCGCGGCCACGTCGGCGACCGCGGTCGCCATCGGGACCTGGATGCCGAGGACGTTGCGGGTGGTGTGCGCCGCGCCGCCGCCGAAGCCGACGAGGACGCCCGCGGCGCCGGTGCGCATCAGGTGCAGGGCCGCGGTGTACGTGGCGCAGCCGCCGACGATGACCGGGACGTCGAGCTCGTAGATGAACTGCTTCAGGTTCAGCGGCTCGGAGGCACCGGAGACGTGCTCGGCGGAGACGGTCGTGCCGCGGATGACGAAGATGTCCACACCGGCGTCGACGACGGCCTTGGAGAACTGCGCGGTGCGCTGCGGGGAGAGCGCGGCGGCGGTGACGACACCGGAGTCGCGCACCTCCTTGATGCGCTGTCCGATCAGCTCCTCCTTGATCGGGGCCGCGTAGATCTCCTGCAGACGGCGGGTCGCGGTCGCCTCGTCCAGCTCGGCGATCTCGTCGAGCAGCGGCTGCGGGTCCTCGTACCGGGTCCAGAGACCCTCCAGGTTGAGGACGCCCAGGCCGCCCAGCTCGCCGATCCGGATGGCGGTCTGCGGCGACACGACCGAGTCCATGGGGGCGGCCAGGAAGGGGAGCTCGAAGCGGTAGGCGTCGATCTGCCAGGCGATCGAGACCTCCTTCGGGTCCCGGGTGCGCCGGCTCGGGACGACGGCGATGTCGTCGAACGCGTACGCCCTGCGGCCGCGCTTGCCGCGCCCGATCTCGATCTCAGTCACGATGTGTGGCCTTTCCCTCTACGTCTGCGCCTACCAGTATCCCCGACACACGCGCGGGGGGCGGCTCCGGCCACATGCCGGAACCGCCCCCACGCGTCGCGCTGTGTTACTTCCTGCTGTAGTTCGGCGCCTCGACCGTCATCTGGATGTCGTGCGGGTGGCTCTCCTTGAGGCCCGCCGAGGTGATCCGGACGAAGCGTCCGTTCGTCTGGAGCTCCGGCACCGTGCGGCCGCCGACGTAGAACATCGACTGGCGCAGACCGCCGACCAGCTGGTGCACGACCGCGGAGAGCGGGCCCCGGTAGGGCACCTGGCCCTCGATGCCCTCGGGCACGAGCTTCTCGTCGGAGGCGACGCCCTCCTGGAAGTAGCGGTCCTTGGAGAAGGAGCGCTGCTCGCCGCGGGACTGCATGGCGCCGAGCGAGCCCATGCCGCGGTACGACTTGAACTGCTTGCCGTTGATGAAGAGCAGCTCGCCCGGGGACTCCTCGCAGCCCGCGAGCAGCGAGCCGAGCATCACGGTGTCCGCGCCGGCGACGAGCGCCTTGGCGATGTCGCCGGAGTACTGCAGGCCGCCGTCGCCGATGACGGGCACGCCGGCCGCCTTGGCGGCGAGGGATGCCTCGTAGATCGCGGTGACCTGCGGGACGCCGATGCCGGCGACGACGCGGGTGGTGCAGATGGAGCCGGGGCCGACGCCGACCTTGATGCCGTCGACACCGGAGTCGATGAGCGCCTGGGCGCCGTCGCGGGTGGCGATGTTGCCGCCGATGACGTCGACGGAGGAGTTCGACTTGATCTTGGCGACCATGTCGCCGACCAGGCGGGAGTGGCCGTGGGCGGTGTCGACGACGATGAAGTCGACGCCGGCCTCGATGAGGGCCTGGGCGCGCTCGTACGCGTCGCCGGCGACGCCGACGGCGGCGCCGACCAGCAGCCGGCCTTCCTTGTCCTTGGCGGCGTTCGGGTACTTCTCGGCCTTGACGAAGTCCTTGACCGTGATGAGGCCCTTGAGGATGCCGGCCTCGTCGACCAGGGGCAGCTTCTCGATCTTGTGGCGGCGCAGCAGCTCCATGGCGTCCACGCCGGAGATGCCGACCTTGCCCGTGACCAGCGGCATCGGGGTCATGACCTCGCGCACCTGGCGGCTGCGGTCCGTCTCGAAGGCCATGTCGCGGTTGGTGACGATGCCCAGGAGCCGGCCGGCCGGGTCGGTGACCGGGACGCCGCTGATGCGGAACTTGGCGCAGATCGCGTCGGCCTCGGCGAGCGTGGCGTCGGGGTGCACCGTGATCGGGTCGCTGACCATGCCGGACTCGGAGCGCTTCACGAGGTCGACCTGGTTGGCCTGGTCGGCGATGGAGAGGTTGCGGTGCAGCACGCCGACACCGCCCTGCCGCGCCATGGCGATCGCCATGCGGGACTCGGTGACCTTGTCCATCGCGGCCGAGAGGAGCGGGATGTTCACCCGCACGTTCTTCGAGATGTACGAGGCGGTGTCGATCTGGTCGGGCGCCATGTCGGACGCGCCCGGCAGGAGCAGCACGTCGTCGTAGGTCAGCCCGAGTGTCGCGAATTTCTCGGGCACTCCGTCGACGTTGGCAGTCATGACACCTTCCCAAATGGCCTTGATCGGTGCGGGATGTCCATGCTAACGGGCTGAAGCGGTGTCTCATTCCACGATCAAGATCACCGGGAAGCTTTGGACGTTCCCACGTGTACGAAAGGGACGACTGGGCCCGGCGAGACTTACTGCTCGGCCAGTGCGCGGAGCCGGCTGAGGGCGCGGTGCTGGGCGACCCGGACGGCGCCGGGGGACATGCCGAGCATCTGGCCGGTCTCCTCGGCGGTCAGTCCGACGGCGACCCGCAGCACCAGCAGTTCGCGCTGGTTCTCCGGGAGGTTGGCGAGCAGCTTCTTGGCCCATTCGGCGTCGTCGCTGAGCAGGGCCCGCTCCTCGGGGCCGAGGGAGTCGTCGGGCCGCTCGGGCATCTCGTCGGAGGGCACGGCCGTGGACCCCGGGTGCCGCATGGCGGCGCGCTGGAGGTCGGCGACCTTGTGGCCGGCGATGGCGAAGACGAAGGCCTCGAACGGCCGGCCGGTGTCCTTGTAGCGCGGGAGCGCCATCAGGACGGCGACGCAGACCTCTTGGGCGAGGTCCTCGACGAAGTGCCGGGCGTCGCCGGGCAGCCGGTTGAGGCGGGTGCGGCAGTACCGCAGGGCGAGCGGGTGCACCCGTGCGAGCAGGTCGTGCGTCGCCTGCGCGTCGCCGTCGACCGCGCGACCGACGAGCGCGCCGATCTCCCCCTGCCCGGCGGGCATGGGGGACCTGACGGTCTCGTCGTCGCGCATCGCTCCATGGTGCCCCGACGCTTCTGCGTTCGCGGCACCGCGTCCGTAGTTGTGCACCGAAGCGTTATGAGCAGGTGCGCCGGAACTCATCTCCCGCGCCCTCCCCTCCCGCTCGATCGACTCGTCCCCGAGGAACTCCACATCTCAAGGATGCGTCATCCGGCCGGGAAGTGACACAAGCCGGCCCCGTCCGCCCCGCGACGGACGCGGACCCGGACGGGGACATGGCGGGCGACCTGCGGTTCAGCGGACCAGGCCCCAGCGGAATCCGAGGGCGACGGCATGGGCCCGGTCGGACGCGCCCAGCTTCTTGAAGAGACGGCGGGCGTGCGTCTTGACCGTGTCCTCGGAGAGGAAGAGCTCGCGCCCGATCTCCGCGTTGGACCGGCCGTGGCTCATGCCCTCCAGGACCTGGATCTCGCGCGCGGTGAGGGTGGGCGCGGCGCCCATCTCGGCGGAGCGGAGCCGGCGCGGGGCGAGCCGCCACGTGGGGTCGGCGAGCGCCTGGGTGACGGTGGCCCGCAGCTCGGCGCGCGAGGCGTCCTTGTGCAGGTACCCGCGGGCGCCGGCCGCGACCGCGAGCGCGACGCCGTCGAGGTCCTCGGCGACCGTCAGCATGATGATGCGGGCGCCGGGGTCCGCGGAGAGCAGCCGACGGACGGTCTCGACGCCGCCCAGACCGGGCATGCGTACGTCCATCAGAATCAGGTCCGAGCGGTCCGCGCCCCAGCGGCGGAGGACTTCCTCGCCGTTGGCCGCGGTGGTCACGCGCTCGACGCCGGGCACGGTCGCGACCGCGCGGCGGAGCGCCTCTCGGGCAAGCGGGGAGTCGTCGCAGACGAGGACGGATGTCATGCCTGACCTCCGCGGCTCTCGCAGCTGTAGCGCGTCACCTTGAGCCTCCAGGGCTGTACGTAATCGTCACCTGTGCGATTGACGCTCTCGGACACCTGCCCGATCACTTGTTCCTTCAACCGCTTCCACCCACTCAACGACGGTCACTCGAAAGAGTTACGGGCCGGACGCACGACTTCGGCACTCTACGTGAGGGGCCGCACACGGAGCAGAGCATCGGGGTCACTCGTCCCAGATCGAAAGCTATGCCCCATTTAGCGGCTTTTCTTCCCTTTTCGCAGTGTCTGTGGCTAGATTCGCAATGAGTCATATTTACATCTACTTCGACAGTAGGTGTGCACACCTCGACCTGTCGGGGACCCGGAGGCCCCGCCGATCAGCCATCCACCCGCCCACCTATCCGTTCGACACGGTTTCAAGGGGACAAGCGCAATGGCAGATTTCTCCCGCCTTCCCGGACCCAACGCCGATCTGTGGGACTGGCAACTGCTCGCGGCCTGCCGCGGCGTCGACAGCTCCCTGTTCTTCCACCCCGAGGGAGAGCGCGGCGCGGCACGGAGTGCGCGTGAGAACTCGGCGAAAGAGGTCTGCATGCGGTGCCCGGTACGCGCGGAGTGCGCGGCACACGCACTCGCCGTGCGGGAGCCCTACGGCGTATGGGGCGGCCTCACCGAGGACGAACGCGAAGAGCTCATGGGACGCGCCCGGAACCGCCTGATCTCGGCGGCACCGACGACCGCGTCGGCCGCGAGCACGGCGCCCATGACTCCCATGACATCCATGACGACATCGGCCGCGGCCGCGGGCCGGCCGATCGTGGAGCGTATGTGAAGGAACGTTTCTGCAATTGATCAGCACACCGCGCACACGCGCGTGTCGGGCCTGCCCGCGCGCGCGTGGCGGCCGGGGTCCCTCCCGTGCGCCCGCGCGGGACGGCCGGCCACGCCGGCTCGCGCCGGGGCGGTGAGTCTTCACGCCCCCATCCGGGCACGGGGAGCCCCCGCGCGCCGTGGGCGGAGCGCCGTCACGCGCGCGCGGCGGCCCGGGTCAGCTCGTCCAGCGTGGCGGCGACGGCCGGGACCTGGGCGAGGTCGGGCAGCGTCAGGGCCACGATCTCGCGCTCGACGGCCGGTTCCACGGTCACGGTCCTGGCGCCCTTGGGGCGGACGGACTCGATGGCCAGCTCCGGCAGGACGGCCACGCCCAGCCCCGCGCCCACCAGGCCCACCACGGCCGGGTAGTCGTCGGTGGCGAAGTCGATGCGGGGGGTGAACCCCGCCTCCTCGCACACCTCGACGAGCTGGCGGCGGCAGCGCGGGCAGCCGGCGATCCAGGACTCCTCGGCGAGTTCGGCGATGCCGACCGCGTCCGCCCCGGCGAGCCGGTGCCCCTCGGGCACCAGGCCCACGAGCCGGTCGGCCAGCAGCGGCCGGACGACGAGGTCGTCCCACTCGGCCTGCCCCGCGCCGTACCGGAAGGCGAGGGCCACGTCGCAGTCGCCCTCGCGGAGCATGTCGATCGAGCGCGGCGGTTCCGCCTCGACCAGCGAGACCCGGGTACCGGGGTGTGCCGCCCGGAGCGCGGCGAGCGCGGTCGGGACGAGGGTGGAGCTGCCGCTCGGGAAGGACACCAGGCGCACGCGGCCGGCCCGGAGCCCGGCGATGGCGGCGACCTCCTCCTCGGCGGCGGTGAGCCCGGCGAGGATGCCGGAGGCGTGCCGGACCAGGACCTCGCCCGCCTGGGTGAGCCGCATCTCGCGGCCGGTGCGGATCAGCAGCGGGGTGCCGGCCGAGGCTTCGAGGGCCTTCATCTGCTGGCTGACGGCGGGCTGGGTGCAGCCGAGTTCCCGCGCGGCGGCCGAGAAGGAGCCGGTGGCGGCGACGGCGCGCAGGACGCGGAGGTGGCGGGCCTCGATCATGGTCCAAGCATAAGCGAATCTTGGATGAGGCGGCCAATGTTCTCCATAGACTTTGAGTTCGATGCCCTTAAAGTGCCCCCATGACCTTGCTGAGTGTGAATGTGGGCCGCGCCCGGGCCGTGGAGTACACCGACTCCGCGACGGGAACGACGGGCATCGACAAGCGGCCCGTCGACGGCCCGGTACGGATCGCGGCGCCCGGGCCGCCCGGCGTCGGCGGCGGCGGGCTCGCCGGGGACGCCGTCTGCGACCTGCGCTTCCACGGCGGGAACGACCGGGCCGCGTACGCCTTCGCCCGCGAGGACATGGACCGGTGGGAGGGGGAGCTCGGCCGCGAGCTGGCCAACGGCTCCTTCGGCGAGAACCTCACCACCCTCGGTCTCGACGTCAACGGGGCCCTGATCGGCGAGCGGTGGCGGATCGGCGACGAGGTGGTCCTGGAGGTCACCGGCGGCCGCATCCCGTGCCGCACCTTCCAGGGCTTCCTCGGGGAGAAGGGGTGGGTCAAGCGGTTCACGGCCTCGACCGCCGGTCCCGGCGCGCTGCTGCGGGTCGTCGTGCCCGGCGAGGTGCGGGCCGGCGACCCGGTCTCGGTGGTGCACCGGCCGGACCATCACGTCACCGTCGCCCTGCTGCATCGGGCCGCGACCGCCGAACGCACCCTGCTTCCCGACATGTTGGCCGCGGCGGAGTGGATGGAGTCGGGACTGCTCGCGCTGACCCGGCAGTACGCGGAGAAGTACGGCCGGCCGTAGCGCCGCGACGGGGCACTACCGTGCCCGTATGACGACTGCACTGATTACGGGCGCCACCGCGGGCATCGGGGCCGCCTTCGCACGGAGACTCGCCGCGGACGGCCACGACGTCGTGCTCGTGGCGCGGGACATGAAGCGGCTCCGTGAGCAGGCGACCGAACTGCACGACCGCCACGGCATCGAGGCCGAGGTGCTCTCCGCGGACCTCTCCGAGGAGAAGGGCATCGCAGCCGTCGAGGCCCGGCTCTCCGACCCGAGGCGCCCGGTGGACGTGCTCGTGAACAACGCGGGCTTCGGGAACAAGGGGCGTTTCCTGGAAGTCTCCATGGCCGACGAGCTGAAGATGCTCACGGTGCACTGCGAGGCGGTGCTGCGGCTGACCTCGGCCGCCGCCGCGTCGATGAACGAGCGGGGCCGGGGCGCCGTGGTGAACGTGGCCTCGGTGGCCGCCTTCGTGCCCCGCGGCACCTACGGCGCCTCCAAGGCGTGGGTCGTGCAGTTCACCCAGGGCGCGGCGCGCGACCTCGCGGGCAGCGGGGTGCGGCTGATGGCGCTCTGCCCCGGCTTCGTGCGGACCGAGTTCCACGAGCGGGCCGGGATGGGGACGGACAACATCCCGGGCTGGATGTGGCTCGACGCGGACAAGCTGGTGACCGCCGCGCTGGCGGACCTGGACCGGGGGAAGACGCTGTCGATCCCCGACCCGCGCTACAAGGCCCTCATGGGCGTCGTGAAGCTCGCGCCGCGCGGGCTGCTGGGCGGCGTCTCCTCCCGGGCGGGCCGCAAGTACGGGCCGAAGTAGCGCCCCTCCGCACCCGGTTCACGCCGTCCCCGCAGCGGAAGGCCCGGACGCCCCGGAAAGGCCCGGGGCCCCGGTCACCCCGGTCGCGTCGGTCGTCCCGGACGCCCCGGTCGCCCCGGACGCGTCGGCCGCGTCGGCCGCAACAGGGGCGTCGAGCGGCAGCCGTGTCGTCGAGCCGTCGTGCCAGGTCACGTGCAGGGTGCGGCCGTCGACCCGGACGCGCGCCAGGTCGGCCAGGGGCACGGGGTCGGGCGCGCCGGTGAGCGAGGCGAGCGCGACGAAGAGGCTCTCGCGGCCGCTGGTGGTGCCGTGCAGGGCGAGCGTGCGGCTGCCGGGTCCCTGGAGGGTCTCCCCGGTGGGGAGTTCGCCGGCCGGCCGCCCGGCCGGGTAGCCGTGCGCCGGGTGGAGCCGGGCGTGCGGCCCGCCGGGGGTGGTCGCCCAGCCGGTCTGCCGTACGGGGGTCCCCTCCGGGGCACCGGTGACGAGATGGGCCCGGACCTCGGCCCGGCCGTGCGCGAGGGTCGCGGAGAGGACCCGCACGCCGGGCAGCGGCCGGTGGACCGAGGCGGCCCAGCCGGGTCCGGTGCCGGCCGGGACGGCGGGGCCGCGCGGGGTGGGCCCGCCGACGACGAGCAGGGCGAAGTGGTTGTCGGCCGGGGCGGGCGGGCCGGTGGGCCCGGTGCGGGTGGAGTAAGCGTGGCGGGCGTAGCCGGGGTCGTCCTCGGCTCCCTCCGCGCTGTGCACGTGGTTGCTGCCGTGGTTGTGGAGGCGGACGAGTCCGTCGGCGGCGGTGGTCTGGACGAGCAGCCCGGCGGGGGCGAAGGCGCGGACGGTGTCGGCCCGTTCGGCGGGCAGCGGCTCCTCGGGATCGGTCCAGGCGGGGTGGTCCGCGGGCAGGAGGAGACCGAGGAACCCCTTGGACGCCCAGTAGGGGGAGCCCGGTCCCGAGTACTCCTGCACGAGCGGCGGGTACGGTCCGTGCCAGCCGAGGGTGAGGAGTCCGCGCTCGTCGGTGGCGCCGCGGTCGAGGAAGTACCGCAGGGAGCCGGAGGCGAGGCGGCGGGTGGCGCCGGGGGTGAGCGGCGTGTGCCCGGTGAGGGCGCCCAGCCAGGGGGCGGCGGCCGCGGCGAAGCGGTAGACGAGGGAGCGCCCGTAGGGCAGGGGCGCGCCGTCGGCGTCGAAGAGGTGGGCGTAGTCGTCGAGATGGGCGCGGAGCCGGGGGCCGTAGCGGTCGAGGAGCTCCCGGTCGCCGGCGAGGTGGGCGTGGAGGACCGGGTAGAAGTGCAGGGCCCAGGCGTTGTAGTGGTCGAAGGCGCGGTTGTCGCCGTCGCTGTACCAGCCGTCGCCGAGGTACCAGTCCTCGACGCGGGCGAGGGAGCGGTCGACGGTGGCGGCGGCGCGGTCGGTCTCGACGCCGGCGTCCTGGAGGAAGCCGGCGACGGTGAGCCCGAAGAGCCACCAGTTGTTGTCGACGGGGGACGGCCCGAGGGCGGGCAGGAGCCAGTCGGCGACCCGTCGGCGGGTGCGGTCGTCGAGGCGGTCCCAGAGCCACGGCCGGGTGAGGCGCAGGCCGAGGGCGACCGAGGCCGCTTCGACGACGGCCTGGCGGGTGCCGGTCGTCTGGGGCCAGGAGTCGGGGTCGTCCCGTCCCGGGTCCCGGGTCCCGGCCGCGAGTCCCCCGGCGTACCGGTCGAGGTGGCCGTGCGGGTCCTCGCCGCCGGCGCCCGCGATCCGGAGGGCGGCGAGAAGGAAGGTGCGGGCCCAGCCCTCCAGGCCGTCGGAGCGGGCTCCGGACCAGCTGGGGCGGGGGCCGGGGAGGTCGATCAGCGCGCGTCCGGGCGAGGCGTACGGGCGGACGGCGAGGAGCAGCCGGTCGGCGGTGGCCTCCCAGTGGCGGCGGGTCCAGCCGGTGTACGGGCTGAGCTCACGGTTCTCGGGCGGCGTGGGCATGATGCTCCCTGAGGGCTCCCTGTCGGCGTCTGCGTCGCCCGGAATCCTGGACGGGCTTCGATCGAACCGTCAAGAGATCACGAGCGAATGATCGAAAGTCCTGTCGTTCGATCATTTCTGGGACTAGGGTCGAGGGACCACCATCACCGCGAGGGGGAACTGCGCCGTGCGCGAGAGTGCTGCCGAACGACACGACCGACTGCTGGCCCTGGTGCGCGAGCGCGGTACCGCCCGCGTCTCCGAACTGGCCGAGCGCCTCGGGGTCTCCCCCGTCACCGCCCGCCGGGACGTCGAGGCGCTGGCCGGGCAGGGGCTGCTCGACCGGGTGCACGGACAGGTCTCCTGGCCGCAAGGGCAGCACGCGGCCGGCGCGCGGTCCGGCGAGGGCCTGGTCCTCGGCCTGCTCGCCCCCTCCGCCACGTACTACTTCGCCGAGGTCATCCGCGGCGCGCACGAGGCGGCGGACCGCGCCGGCGCCCGGCTGGTGCTGCGCATCTCGGACTACCGGCCCGAGGAGGACCGGGCCCGCACCGAGGGGCTGCTCGCGGCCGGCGCCGAGGGCGTGCTCGTGGCCCCTGGCTGGCGGGGGCCCGAGGACCGCCTCGCGTACGGGGACTGGCTGGCCGGCCTCCCCGTGCCGGCCGTGCTCCTGGAGCGCAGGGCCGAGCCCGGCAGCCCGCTGGACGACCTCGACCGGGTCGTCTCCGACCACGGCCACGGCGTCCTGCTCGCCCTGCGCCACCTGCTCGCCCTCGGCCACGCGACCCCGCTGCTGGTGGCACGGCGCGACTCCCCGACGGCGCTCGCGGTGCGCGCGGGGTACGCCGAGGCGCTGGGCACGCTCGGGCTGAAGGAGCCTCGCCCGGTCATCGACTCCGTACCGGCCGAGGCGGATCCGGAGGGCTTCGAGCGGGCCGTGCGGGCATTGCACGACGCGGTCCGCTCGGGCCTCTCGGGCGCCGCCCTGGTCCACAACGACGTGGACGCGATCGAGATCGTGCAGCGGCTGGCCGAGCTGGGCGTGCGGGTGCCGCAGGACCTGGCCCTGATCGCGTACGACGACGAGGTCGCCGCCCTGGCCGACACCCCGCTGACGGCGGTCGCGCCGCCGAAGCGGCAGGTGGGGCGGCACGCGGCCGAGCTGCTGGTGGAGCGGCTGACCGAGGGCGGGGACGAGGAGCCGGCGCGGCGCCATCTGAGCCTGCTGCCGCGGCTGCGGGTGCGGGCCTCGTGCGGGGCGCGGGGCGACTGACGGCCCGCCCGGGGCCCGGTCGGCGGGGCCCGTCCGGGGAGGCGCGGCCTGCACGATCGATCTGATCTTTTTTCGATCAATCAATCTTTCGCTCTTGACTTCGGTCATGAACGGTCACAGGATCACGGCCACAACCTCCCAGCCGCCCCGCCCCCAGGAGCCGAGCCGTGACCCGTAGTTGGAGCAGAACGTCCCGCGTCATAGCCGGCACCGCCACCGCCCTCGCCGTCCTCACGGCCTGCGGCGGCGGCGGTGACGACACCGCGAACAAGTCGAACGGGCCCGTGACCATCACCTTCTGGGGCTGGGCCAAAGGCTCCAAGGACGTCGTGGACGCCTTCAACGCCTCCCACACCGACATCCAGGTGAAGTTCGAGGAGATCCCCTCCGGCACCGCCGGCGGCTACGCCAAGATCTCCAACGCCGTGAAGGCCGGCAACGCCCCCGACCTCGTCTCCATCGAGTACTCCTCGCTCCCCGAGTTCGTGAGCTCCGGAGCCCTCCAGGACATCGGCGGCGAGTTCACCGAGGCCGACCGGGCCAAGCTGCTCCCGCAGACCGTCGAACTCACCACCCTCGGGGGGAAGTCCTGGGCCGTCCCCTTCGACGCCGCCCCGCAGGCCTTCTTCTACCGCAAGGACCTCTTCGCGACGTACAAGGTCCGGGTCCCCACCACCTGGGACGAGTTCAGGAAGGCCGCCGAGCAGGTCAGGAAGGCCGACGCCAAGGCCCGTATCGCCACCTTCTTCCCCGACGACCCGACCACCTTCGAGGCCATGGCCTGGCAGGCCGGCGCCCAGTGGTTCAAGGCCGAGAACGACACCTGGAAGATCGACACCACCGACGCCGCCACCACCAAGGTCGCCGGCTACTGGCAGGGTCTCCTCGACGCCGGACTCGTCCACAAGAACGCCTCCTTCAGCCCCGAGTGGACCGGCTCCCTCAAGAACGGCACCACCATCGGCTACCTCGGCGCCTCCTGGGGCGCCGGCGTCCTCAAGGGCACCCTCCCCGAGCAGGACGGCAAGTGGGCCGTCGCCCCCATGCCCACCTGGGACGGCAAGCCCGCCAGCGGCATGCTCGGCGGCACCTCCTTCGCCGTGACCAAGGACAGCAAGCAGCAGGCCGCGGCCGTCACCTTCGCCGAGTGGATGTCCACCACCGAGGCTGGCGTGAAGGCCCGTATCGCCTCCGGCACCTCCTCCGCGTTCCCCGCCGCCGCGGCCCTGCGCCCCGTCGCCAGGAAGGCCTTCGACGCGAGCTACTACGGCGGGCAGGACATCTACGCCCTCTTCGAGGCCGCGGGCGCGTCCATCAGCCCGAACTGGGCCTGGGGCCCCACCACCGGCACCACCAACACCGCGATCAAGGACCAGTTCGGCAAGATCACCCAGGGCGGCCCCGGCATCGCCGACGCCGTCAAGGCCGGCCACGACGCCACCGTCGCCGAACTCACCAAGCGCGGCCTGAAGGTCGAGGGCTGACCGCGTGAAGGCCCGAACCCGCGCCGCGGCGATCCTGCTGACCCCCTTCTTCCTCCTGTTCACCGCGGTGATGGTGGTGCCGATCGGCTACGCCGTCTGGCTCAGCCTCTTCACCGAGAAGCAGTCCGGACTGGGCTTCGGCGGCACCGAGACCGTCTTCACCGGCCTCGACAACTACACCGCCGCGCTCGGTGACCGGGCCTTCCGCGAGGGCTTCGGCGTCCTGCTCGGATACTGCCTGCTCTACATCCCGCTCCTGCTCGCCGGAGCCCTCGGCCTCGCCCTCCTGCTGGACTCGGCGCTCGCCCGCGCCCGCCGCTTCTTCCAGCTCGCGCTCTTCCTGCCGCACGCCGTCCCCGGCATCATCGCCGCGCTGATCTGGGTCTACCTGTACACGCCCCAGCTCAGCCCGGTCGTCGAGGCGATGGAGGCGGGCGGCGTCGGCTTCGACTTCTTCTCCCCCGAAGGAGCCCTGCCCTCCGTCGTCAACATCGCCCTGTGGGAGTGGCTCGGCTACAACATGGTCATCTTCTACGCGGCCCTCCAGGCCATCGACCGCTCCGTCCTCGAAGCGGCCACCGTCGACGGGGTCGGCGCCTGGCGGATCGCCTTCGCCGTCAAGATCCCCCTCGTCAAGGCATCGCTCGCCATGGTCGGCCTCTTCACGATCATCGGCTCCCTCCAGCTCTTCACCGAGCCGCTGATCCTCAACAAGGGCACCGGCTCCGCCGTCACCTCCACCTGGACGCCGAACATGTACGCGTACACCGCGGCCTTCGACCGCAACGACTACGGACTCGCCGCCGCCGCCTCCGTGCTCCTCGCCCTCACGGCCGCCCTGCTCTCCTTCGCCGTCACCCGGTTCACCGGTCGCCGCAAGGCCGGCACGACGGGGAAGGAGCGCACCGCGTGAGCACCCGCTCCCCCAACCGCTGGCTCTCGAAGACGGCCGTCAACGGCGCCCTCCTCCTCGCCGTCGTCTACATGCTCTTCCCGCTCGTCTGGCTGCTCACCGCCGCCACCAAGGACGCCGGCGGCCTCCTCGCCGGAAACGCCTTCTCCTTCGACGGCTTCGACCTCGGCGGCAACCTGAGCCGGCTCGCCGCGTACAACGACGGCATCTACTTCCACTGGTACGCCAACAGCCTGCTCTACGCCGGACTCGGCGCCCTCGCCTGCTCGCTGGTCAGCGTCGCCGCCGGATACGCCTTCCACGTCTACGACTTCCGGGGCAAGGAGACGCTCTTCGGGCTCGTCCTGCTCGGCGTGCTCGTCCCCACCACCGCGCTCGCCCTGCCGATGTACCTCCTCGCCAGCGAGGTCGGCGTCGTCAACACCTACTGGGCCGTGCTGATCCCCGTCCTCGTCAACCCCTTCGGCGTCTACCTCTCCCGTGTCTTCTGCGCCGGCTACATCCCCGACGAGGCCCTGGAGGCCGCCCGCATCGACGGCGCCGGCGAACTGCGGGTCTTCTGGTCCATCGGCCTGCGCATGGTCATGCCCGGCTTCGTGACCGTCTTCCTCTTCCAGTTCACCGCCGTCTGGAACAACTTCTTCCTCCCCCTGGTCATGCTGTCCGACCAGAAGCTCTACCCGCTGAGCCTCGGGCTGTACGCCTGGAACAGCAACGCCCACGCCGAACCCGACTTCTACCCCCTCGTCGTCACCGGGTCGCTGCTCGCCGTCGTCCCCCTCGTCGTCGCCTTCGTCTCCCTGCAACGCCACTGGAAGGCCGGCCTCACCGCCGGCAGCGTCAAGTGAGGAAGGCCGGAACCCCGATGCGCCCCGCCCCCGACCACCGTCCCTCCCTCCTCCTCGCGATGGGCCCCGGCGTCTCCGCACGCCTGCTCACCGACGCCCACCGCGACCGGCTCGCCGCGCTCACCCGCACCGACCCGCACCTGGTCGCCCACGACCTCACGGCCCCCGACGCCCGCGTCGCGGCCGCCCTCGCCGAGGCCGAACTCCTCCTCACCTGCTGGGGAGCGACCCCCCTCACCCCCGAGGTCCTCGACCGCGCGCCCCGCCTCCGGGCCGTCGTCCACGCGGCCGGCTCCGTCAAACACCACATCACCGACGCCTGCTGGGACCGCGGCCTGCGCGTCACCTCGGCCGCCGCCGCCAACGCGCTGCCCGTCGCCGAGTACACGCTCGCCGCCATCCTCTTCGCGGGGAAGCGGGTCCTCGGCTCCGCCCAGCGGTACGCCGAACTCCGCGCCGACCACGCCTGGCTCGCCGAGTCCGCCCCCTGGGGCAACTACCGCCGCACCGTCGGCCTCGTCGGCGCCTCCCGCATCGGCCGACGCGTCATCGACCTCCTGCGCCCCTTCGACATCGAGATCCTCCTCTACGACCCCTACGTCGACGTCGCCCCGCCCGGCGTGGAACTCGTGGCCGACCTCGACGAACTCTGCGCCCGCAGCACCGTCGTCTCCGTCCACGCCCCCCAACTCCCCTCGACCCGGCACATGATCGGAGCCGCCCAGCTCGCCGCCATGCCCGACGGGTCCACCCTGGTCAACACCTCCCGCGGCTCCCTCGTCGACGAGCGGGCCCTCCTCCCCCACCTCGTCTCCGGCCGCCTCCACGCCACCCTCGACGTCACCGACCCGGAGCTCCCGCCCCCCGACTCCCCCCTCTACACCCTCCCCAACGTCCTCCTCACCCCCCACGTCGCCGGCTCCCTCGGCAACGAACTCCACCGCATGACCGACCACGCCCTCGACGAGATCGGCCGCTACGTCCACGGCGAGCCCTTCGCGGAGGAGGTCCGCGCCTCGGACCTCCAGCGCTCGGCCTAGCCCCCGGCCGCCCGGTCCCGCCGGGCGGCGCTCCCCCTGCCCGCTCCCCGCACCCCACCTAGACTGGAGGGGTCCCACCGCGGTCGGGAGGCGTCATGACGTTCGTACAGATCATCGACTGCAAGACGAGTCGGGTGGACGAGCTGAACCGGCTCATGGATCAGTGGGTGGAGCAGACCGAGGGGAAGAGGACGGCGACCCACAGCATGGTGGGGAAGGACCGGTCGGACGGCTCGCACATCGTGGAGATCGTCGAGTTCCCGTCGTACGACGTGGCGATGCGGAACTCGCAGCTCCCCGAGACCGACCGGATCTTCCGGGAGATGGTGGCGCTCTGTGACGAGATGCCGACCTTCACCGACCTGGACGTGGTCCGGGACGAGGCGATGTACAAGAACAACGCCCGGCGGCTGATGGAGATGCTCGCGACGGAGCAGGAGCTGGCGCTGATGGACGAGGTGCTGGCGGAGGGCTATCACGACCACGATCCGACCAACGAGCAGGACGTGATCGGGATGGACGCGGTCCGGCGCGAGGTGGAGATGTGGCGGGGCGGCTTCGACTTCGCGTTCACCGTGGAGGACCAGATCGCGGAGGGCGACCGGGTCTGCACCCGCTGGACGTGGAAGGGCAGCCACACCGGGGACTTCATGGGTCTCCAGCCGACCGGCATGGAGGTGACGATGACCGGGACGGTCGTCCACCGGTTCCGGGACGACGGGAAGATCGTCGAGGGCTGGTGGCAGTACGACCTGCTGGGTCTGATGGGGCAGCTCGGCGCCGTCGAGGGTTAGGCGGCGCGCCCCGGAGGACGCACCGAGGCCCGGTGCCCCCGCGACGGGGGCACCGGGCCTCGGTGTCTGCTGTGGGCCGGGTGGCTCAGTGGGAGTGACCGTGGCCGTGGCCGTGGCCCGCGTCCGCCGGCTCCTCTTCCTTCTTCTCCACCACGAGGGTCTCGGTGGTGAGCAGGAGGGAGGCGATGGAGGCGGCGTTCTCCAGGGCGGAGCGCGTCACCTTGACCGGGTCGATGACGCCGGCCTTCACCAGGTCGCCGTACTCGCCGGTCGCGGCGTTGAAGCCCTGGCCCTTGTCGAGCTCCGCCACCTTGGAGGTGATGACGTAGCCCTCGAGGCCGGCGTTCTCGGCGATCCAGCGCAGCGGCTCGACGGCGGCGCGGCGGACGACCGCGACACCCGTGGCCTCGTCGCCGGTCTTGTCGAGGTTGCCCTCCAGGACCTTGACGGCGTGGACCAGGGCGGAGCCACCACCGGAGACGATGCCCTCCTCGACCGCGGCGCGGGTCGCGGAGATGGCGTCCTCCAGACGGTGCTTCTTCTCCTTGAGCTCCACCTCGGTGGCGGCGCCGACCTTGATCACGCACACGCCGCCGGCGAGCTTCGCGAGGCGCTCCTGGAGCTTCTCGCGGTCCCAGTCGGAGTCGGTGGACTCGATCTCGGCCTTGATCTGGTTGACGCGGCCCTGCACGTCCTCGGAGTTGCCGCCACCGTCGACGATGGTGGTGTCGTCCTTGGTGATGGTGACGCGGCGGGCGGTGCCGAGCACGTCCAGGCCGGCCTGGTCGAGCTTGAGGCCGACCTCCTCGGCGATGACGGTGGCACCGGTGAGGGTGGCCATGTCGCCGAGCATCGCCTTGCGGCGGTCGCCGAAGCCGGGGGCCTTGACGGCCACCGCGTTGAAGGTGCCGCGGATCTTGTTCACGACCAGGGTCGACAGGGCCTCGCCCTCGACGTCCTCGGCGATGATCAGGAGCGGCTTGCTGGCGCCGGCCTGGATGACCTTCTCCAGGATGGGCAGCAGGTCCTGGATCGAGGAGATCTTGCCCTGGTTGATCAGGATGTACGGGTCGTCGAGGACGGCCTCCATACGCTCCTGGTCGGTCACCATGTACGGGGACAGGTAGCCCTTGTCGAAGGCCATGCCCTCGGTGAAGTCGAGCTCCAGGCCGAAGGTGTTGGACTCCTCGACGGTGATGACACCGTCCTTGCCGACCTTGTCCATGGCCTCGGCGATGAGCTCGCCGACCTGCTGGTCCTGCGCGGAGAGCGCGGCGACGGCGGCGATGTCGGACTTGTCCTCGATCGGGCGCGCGGTGGCGAGCAGCTCGTCGGAGACGGCCTTGACGGCGGCGTCGATGCCCTTCTTCAGGGCGGCCGGGGAGGCGCCGGCGGCGACGTTGCGCAGACCCTCGCGGACCAGGGCCTGGGCGAGCACGGTGGCGGTGGTGGTGCCGTCACCCGCGATGTCGTTGGTCTTGGTCGCCACCTCCTTCACCAGCTGGGCGCCGAGGTTCTCGTACGGGTCCTCGATCTCGACCTCGCGGGCGATCGTGACACCGTCGTTGGTGATGGTGGGGGCGCCGAACTTCTTGTCGATGACGACGTTGCGGCCCTTGGGGCCGATCGTCACCTTGACCGTGTCGGCAAGCTTGTTGACGCCGCGCTCAAGGGCGCGACGGGCGTCCTCGTCGAACTTCAGGATCTTCGCCATGGGAGCGGTTCAGCCCTCTCGGATTCGGGTGGAACGAACTGCGCCCCGGGGCGCCTGGAAGGGGCCTCGGGGCGCAGCTCAAAGCATCTGCTTCAGGTACTTCGGTGAATTACTTCTCGACGATCGCGAGCACGTCGCGAGCCGAGAGGACGAGGTACTCCTCGCCGTTGTACTTCACCTCGGTGCCGCCGTACTTGCTGTACAGCACGATGTCGCCGGTCTTGACGTCGAGCGGCAGACGCTCGCCGTTCTCGAAGCGGCCCGGGCCCACGGCCAGGACGACGCCCTCCTGGGGCTTCTCCTTGGCGGTGTCCGGAATGACCAGGCCAGAGGCGGTGGTCTGCTCGGCGTCGAGCGGCTGGACCACAATGCGGTCCTCGAGCGGCTTGATGGCAACCTTGGAGCTGGTGGTCGTCACGATCCGACCTCCCCCTTCGGAGATCTCACGGGGCTAACTGTCTGAGGTGGCGACCAGGTCGATCCGTCGTCGCGGGTGCCGGACCTGCCTGTCGCTGTGTTGGCACTCTCCAGTGGGGAGTGCCAGGGCCGAGACTATGACCGCGATTAGCACTCGGTCAAGCGGAGTGCCAATTCATCGCTCCGTGGCGTGACCGGACGGCGTTCCGGCAGGTCGTGCGCGCGGC
Organism: Streptomyces sp. NPDC104202; assembly: GCF_055584185.1. Lineage (NCBI taxonomy): Bacteria > Bacillati > Actinomycetota > Actinomycetes > Kitasatosporales > Streptomycetaceae > Streptomyces > Streptomyces sp. NPDC104202. The sequence goes on from NZ_JBVJMN010000009.1 coordinate 65,714, forward strand.
CCTCGCACCCCTGGGCGCCGGCCCCCCGCGGGGCGCCGGACGGCGCCCCTTCCCGGACCCGGCGCACGTCCCGCGCCTGTCCGGCCCGGCGCGCCGGGCGGGCGCGTACGGCCTCCCCGGCCGGCGCGGGCCGGGGGCCGACCCGCTCCGCCGCCTTCCGGCCGAGCCGCTCGATCGGGTCGACCGAGGAGGCGCAGGCCGGCAGGGCGAGGAGCGCGCCGGTCACGGCGAGAGCGGCGGTCCACCGCCGCGCCCGGGTCCTCACACGTAGTCCTCCAGCTTCGCCACGGCGTACCCCTTGGAGGTGATCACGTTCATCACCCGTCGGATCATGTCCGGCATGGAGCCCTTCCAGTCCCCCTTGCCGCGGAAGTGGGTGAGCACGATGTCGCCGGGGTGCAGGTCGCGGTCCCACTCGCGCCACTCCATGTGGTCGGGGAAGGCCTCCGCGGCCCAGAGCGGGACGGCCTTGACGCCGCAGGACGCGGCCGCGCGCAGGGTGTCCTCGTTGTAGTTGCCGTAGGGCGGGCGGAAGAGCGGCGGCCGCTTGCCGAACTTCTTCTCGATGACCTCCTGCATGCCGCAGATCTCGCGCTTCTGCCGGGCGTAGGAGAGGCCGGGCAGGTAGCGGTGGTTCAGCGTGTGGTTGTGCAGGGAGACCCCGGACTTCTGCATCTTCGCGAAGTAGCCGTAGTCGTCGCTGACGACGTAGTCGCTGAGGAAGGCGCTGTAGGGGATCCGCAGTTCGTCCATCATCCGCAGCAGGGCGGGATCCTTCTCCGCGCCGTCGTCGATGGTGAGGAAGACGACCTTCTGCTTGGTCGGGACGGTGGTGAAGACGGGCGGGAGGCCCTCGCCGTCGGTCTCGAAGCCCTTGCGGGTGGTGATCCTCGGCTTGACGGCGGGCGGGGCGGGCGCCTCCAGGGGGGTCAGGGTGAGCCCCCACTTCTTCGCGGCGAGCGCGCGGGCGGCGCGCTGCTTGCGGACCTTCTCCAGCTGGGCGTTGAGCGCTCCGGAGGCGCCCTGGGCGGCGGGGGCCTGCTGTCCGGCGGCGGGGGCGGGGGCGCCCCGGTCCGGTTCGGCGGCGCCGGAGCAGGCCGTGGCCGTCGCGGCGAGGGCGGCGACGAGGAGGGCGGCCCCGAGGGCCCGAGGACGGGAAGGGGGCACGCCGATTGCCATCATTTGTTCCTTTTGTCGTACGAGCTGCATGGCGCCGCATCCTGTCAGCGCGGGACCCCCTCCACCCCGCGCGACACCGCCGTACGGCCCCGCCGTCCCCCGGGCGGCCCACAGCGGCGCAGGGCCCACAATGGGACGGGTGACCGACCTCGCCTCCTTCGCCTCCCTGCTCGGCCCCGAGGGCCAGACGCTCCTGACCGTCCTGCGCGACCACGACCCCGCCCAGGAGCTGGCGGTGGTCTCCCGGCTGCGCCGCGATCACCCCGCCGAGCTCGTGACGGCGGCGATCGGCCAGGCGCGGCTGCGGCAGCGGGCGGTGGCGAAGTTCGGCGCCGAGGACGCCTACCGCATGTACTTCACGCCGAACGGCGTCGAACAGTCGACCCGCGCCTCCGTCGGCGCCCACCGGGCGGCCCGGCTGAAGGAGCTCGGCGTCGGCAGCGTCGCGGACCTCTGCTCCGGGATCGGCGGCGACGCGATCGCGCTCGCCCGCGCCGGGATCTCCGTCCTGGCGGTCGACCGCGACCCGCTGACCGCCGAGACGGCGCGCGCCAACGCCGAGGCGCTCGGCCTCGCGGAGCTGATCGAGGTCCGCTGCGCGGACGTGACCGAGATCGACACCAGCCGCTACGACGCGGTCTTCGTCGATCCGGCGCGCCGCGGCGGACGGGGCAGGATCTTCGACCCGGAGGCGTACTCGCCGCCGCTGTCCTGGGCCGTCGACGCGGCCCGCAAGGCCCCGCACGCGGCGCTGAAGGTGGCGCCCGGCATCCCGCACGAGGCCGTCCCCGGGGACGCCGAGGCCGAGTGGATCTCGGACGGCGGCGACGTCAAGGAGGCGGTGCTCTGGTTCGGCACCGAGCCGGGCGCCCGGCGTGCCACGCTGCTGCCCTCCGGCGCCGCCGTCACCGGCCGCGGGCTGCCCGACCCGGCGGTCCGGCCGGTCGGCCGCTACCTCTACGAGCCGGACGGCGCCGTCATCCGCGCCCACCTCGTCGCCGAGGTCGCCGAGGAGCTGGACGGCGGGCTGATCGACGAGACGATCGCCTACGTCACGGCGGACGCGCTCGTCCCCACCCCGTACGCCGCGGCCTACGAGATCACGGACGAACTCCCCTTCAACCTGAAGAAGCTGAAGGCGCTGCTGCGGGAGCGCGAGGTCGGCACACTGACCGTGAAGAAGCGCGGCTCGGCGGTCGAGCCCGAGGAGATCCGGCGCAAGGTGAAGCCCAAGGGCCCCCACGCGGCGACGGTGCTGCTCACTCGGGTCGCGGGAGCCCCGACGATGCTGATCGGCCGGCCCGCGGGCGGGGGCCGGTGAGCCGCACCGCGAAGCGGTAGTGGCCGAGGGCCTTCGCCAGGCCGGTGAGGCCCGTGACCCAGAGGATCAGGGCGGCGCCCATGCCGTACGCGACCAGGCCGTAGCCCCCGTCCTCCCAGCGGGCTCCGGCGGGCACCGCGAAGCCGAGCCAGAGCCCCGTCCCGCACAGCGCGAAGGAGAGCAGCAGCCAGCAGGCGCTGAGCGCGGGGGCGCGCAGCCGGGCGTCCGTCGGGCCGTGGCGGTCGAGGGCCGCCCACCGGAGGAGCAGGTCGCGGACGGTCCGGTCGCGGCGCAGGCCGCGGACGGTCAGCCAGCCGACCGGGACGAGGACGCCGATGCCGAGGACCGTGGCGACGACCCCCGTCATGACCGTGAGCGGGTCGGGCGCCGGTCCGCCGAGCGAGGTCAGCAGCACGCCGACGAGGCCCCAGCCCAGTTCCAGCAGCGCGCACCAGACGAGGAACACCGCGAGCCGTCCGGGGCCCAGCAGGCGTCGTCCCAGCGCGTCGAGGGCGCGCGCCCGGTCGGCGAGGAGCGCCTCCCGGTCGGGCCAGCTGCGGAGTTCGGCGGGCGGGGGCGGCGGAGGGAGCGGCGTGCGCGGGGACATGCCGAGCACCCTAAGTGCCGCCGTCGGCCCCCCGCGACGGGGTTCCCCGCCCGCCGTCACCCGGTTCCGCCGCAGTGCCCCGCCCGCCGTCCTCCGGCTCTCCCGTCCGGGACCGCAGCAGGGCCCGCTCGCTCTCGTTGCGGGTGAGGGCCGCGGCCCGCGCGAACTCGGCGCGGGCCTCCGCCGTCCGGCCGAGCCTGGCCAGCAGGTCGCCGCGGACGCTGGGCAGCAAGTGGTAGCGCGCCAGGGCCGGTTCGGCGGCGAGGGCGTCGACGAGGGGGAGGGCCGCGGCCGGGCCCTCGGCCATCGACACGGCGACGGCGCGGTTGAGCTCGACCACCGGGGAGGGCGCGAGGACGCCGAGCCGGCCGTACAGCGCGGCGATCGTCGCCCAGTCGGTCTCCTCGTAGGAGGCGGCCCGCGCGTGGCAGGCGGCGATGGCGGCCTGGAGGGCGTACGGGCCGTAGGAGCGCCCGTCCCCGGCCCGCGCGAGGGCCGCGAAGCCGCGCCGGATCAGCAGCCGGTCCCAGCGCCGCCGGTTCTGCTCGGCGAGGAGCACCGGCCGTCCGTCGGGGCCGGTCCTGGCGGCCGTCCGGGATGCCTGTAGTTCGAGGAGGGCGGCGAGGCCGTGCACCTCGCTCTCCCCGGGCATGAGGACGGCCAGTCCGCGGGCGAGCCGCAGCGCGTCCTCGCACAAGGCGGGCCGCAGCAGGTCGTCGCCCGCCGTGGCCGCGTACCCCTCGTTGAAGACCAGGTAGACGACCTCCAGGACGGAGCCGAGCCGGGCGGCCCGCTCCTCCCCGTAGGGCACCTCGAACGCGACGCCCTCCCGGGCGAGGGTCCGCTTGGCGCGGGTGACGCGCGCCGCGACGGTCGCCTCCGGGACGAGGAAGGCGCGGGCGATCTCGTCGGTCCTGAGCCCGCCGACGAGCCGGAGCGTCAGCGCCGCCCGCGCCTCGGCGGAGAGGACCGGGTGGCAGGTGGTGAAGACGAGCCGCAGCACGTCGTCGTCGATGTCGCCGGGGCCGGACGGCTCGGGGTCGTAGGACTCCTCCGCGAGCGTCCGGCCGACCTCGGCGAGCTTCCGGGCGTACGTCTCGCGCCGCCGCACCAGGTCGACGGCGCGGTGCTTGGCGGCGGCCGTCAGCCAGGCGCCCGGCCGTTCCGGGACGCCCGACCGCGGCCACTGCTCCAGGGCGGAGACGAGCGCGTCCTGCGCGATCTCCTCGGCGATGCCGACGTCGCGGACGATCCTCGCCACGGTGGCGATGATCCGCGCCGACTCCATCCGGAAGACCGTCTCCAGCGTGTTCTGCACCGTCACGGGTCACATGACAGCACACCGCGGGTCAGCCCTCCGGCATCTCCTCGACCTCGCGGACCTCCAGGCCGACCTTCCAGTGCGGCGGGTGGACGGCCAGGAACCGCTTCCCCCACTCGACGGCCTCGGCCATGTCCTTGCACTGGAGCATCGCGTAGCCGCCGACGACCTCCTTGGTCTCGGTGAACGGTCCGTCGGTGAACGACAGCTTCCCGTTCGACCAGGTGATCCGGGTGGACTCGGAGGTCGGCTTCAGCCCGGCCGTGTCCACCATGGCGCCGGCCTTGGTGATCTCCTCGAAGAGCGCGCCCATCCGCTCCTCGAAGCCGGGGTCGGCGCTCTCCATGTCGATGGTGTTCTCCTCGATGCGGACGAGGGACAGGAAGCGGGGCATGACGGCTCCTCGGGGGTGCGGTGGCGGGGCCGTTCCCCGCCGTCCACACATACGTCGAACGGGGAGGCGCCGCATCGACACCACGCCAGGGAGATTTCCTAGACGTAGTCCTCCAGGCGCGCCACGGTGAAGCCCTGCTCCTGGATGCGGCGCAGCATCGTCGCCGTCATCTCGGTCATGGTGCGCCCCTTGAGCTCGGAGGGGCCGCGGAAGTGGGCCAGGACGATGTCGCCGGGCCGGAGCCGCCGGTCGCCGCGCTGGTACTGCATGTTCGTGATCTGCATCGACTCGCGCCACAGGACGATCGCGTCGACCCCGCACTGCCCGGCCGCCGCGCGCGTGGCCTCGTTCCAGTTGCCGTACGGGGGCCGGAAGAGGCGCGGGGCCGTGCCGTACCGCTCCCGCAGCCGCGTCTGCTGGCCGCATATCTCGCGGCGCTGGGCGTCCTGGGAGAGGGTGCGCAGATTCGGGTGGGTGAGGGTGTGGTTGGCGAGGCCGTGGCCCTGGGCGACGAGCGGCGCGAAGTACCCGTAGTCGGCGCGGATGGCGGCGTCGGTGAGGAACATCGTGAACGGGATGCCGAGGTCCCTCATCATCGCGACGAAGGCGGGGTCCTTCTCGGCACCGTCGTCGAACGTGAGGAAGACGATCTTCTCGCGGGTGGGTATCTCGCTGATGACGGGCACGGGGCCGCCGGGCGGACGGACCACGGGCTTGACCGCGGGCGGGGCGGGCGGGGCGGCGAGGGGCCTGAGGCCCCAGGCGCGGTAGGCGGCCGCGCGGGCGCCGCCGGCTCCGGGGGCCCGGTGCGCGCCGGCCGCTCCTCCGGCGGTCCCCGCGGTGGCGCCGTCGGCGGGCGCGGGGCCGGTCGGGGTGGCCACGGGGGCGGGAGCGGCGGCCGGACCGTCCCCGGCCGTACAGCCGGTCACCAGGAGGGCGACGGCGGTCAGGGCCGCCCACAGCGCGATCGTCTTCTTCACGCGCTGTGGGATGCCCCCGGCGGTCGAATGGTTGCCCGAAGGTCGTTTATTCGACCGATTCGAAGCGCCAGCGGTGGACCGGGCGGGTGATCAGCTCGGCGTCCGGCTCCGGCAGCTCGGGCAGCTCGGCGTCGAAGGTCTCCGCCTCCCACCAGGTGAGGACGAGGACCCGGTCCTGCGGGGCCCGGAAGATCTCCCGGCGGACCGGCTCCCGGGCGAGGACCTGCGCCCGCGCCCACTCCAGGAGCTCGGCGCCCCGGTCCTGGGCGGCCCGCGCCTCCCACATGAGGGTGAGCCTCACGAGTACAGGTTCTCCTTGCTGACCTCGTGCACGTGGTCGTGCCCGTGGGCGTGGTCGTGCCCGTGGGCGCTGCCGGGCACGTGCGGGTCGGTCACCGGCAGGGAGGAGTCCGCCGACAGCTCCAGGTCGGAGGCCGGCCGGTTGCGGGCCACCATCTCCGAGCCGAGCGCCGCGACCATCGCGCCGTTGTCCGTGCACAGGCCGGGCCGGGGCACCCGCAGCCGGATGCCGGCCCGCTCGCAGCGCTCCTGGGCGAGGGCCCGCAGCCGCGAGTTGGCGGCGACGCCGCCGCCGATCATCAGGTGGTCGACGCCCTCGTCCTTGCAGGCCCGGACGGCCTTGCGGGTGAGCACGTCCACGACCGCCTCCTGGAAGGACGCGGCCACGTCCCGGACCGGCACCTCCTCGCCGGCCGCCCGCTTGGCCTCGATCCAGCGGGCCACGGCGGTCTTGAGGCCGGAGAAGGAGAAGTCGTACGCGGGGTCCCGCGAGCCGCTCAGACCGCGTGGGAACGCGATGGCGGCCGGGTCGCCCTCCTTGGCGAGCCGGTCGATGACCGGTCCGCCGGGGAAGCCGAGGTCGAGCACGCGGGCGATCTTGTCGAAGGCCTCGCCGGCCGCGTCGTCGATGGTCGCGCCCATCGGGCGCACGTCGGACGTGATGTCGGCGGAGAGCAGCAGCGAGGAGTGGCCGCCGGAGACCAGCAGGGCCATCGTCGGCTCGGGCAGCTTGCCGTGCTCCAGCTGGTCCACGCAGATGTGCGAGGCGAGGTGGTTGACGCCGTAGAGCGGCTTGCCGAGGGCGTAGGCGTACGCCTTGGCCGCCGAGACGCCGACGAGCAGCGCGCCGGCGAGGCCGGGACCCGCGGTGACGGCGATGCCGTCGAGGTCCTTCGCCGAGACGCCGGCCGTCTTCAGGGCGCGCTCGATCGTCGGGACCATCGCCTCCAGGTGGGCGCGGGAGGCGATCTCGGGCACGACGCCGCCGAAGCGGGCGTGGGTGTCGACGCTGGAGGCGATGGCGTCCGCGAGGAGCGTGGTGCCGTGGACGATGCCGACGCCGGTCTCGTCACAGGAGGTCTCGATGCCGAGTACGAGCGGTTCGTCAGCAGCCATCAGTCATTCCAGCCATGGGTCGGTACGGACATCAGATCTCTGTCCCGGTTCCTTGAACGGTCAGTCGCATCACGAGCGCGTCGACGTTTCCGGGCTGGTAGTAGCCGCGCCGGAAACCGATGGGCTCGAAGCCGAAGCGCTCGTAGAGCTTCTGGGCCCGGGTGTTGTCCACGCGCACCTCGAGGAGGACCTCGTCGCACTCGAAGGCGGTGGCGTGGTGGAGCAGGTCGGTGAGGAGGCGGGCGCCGAGCCCGGTCCCCCACTGGTCGCGGGAGACGGCGATCGTCTGCACGTCGCCGAGTCCGCCGGCCGCGGCGAGTCCCGCGTAGCCGACGAGCCGCTGCCCGCCGTCCGCGTCGGGGGTCTCCGCGACGATGTAGCGGCGGGTGGCGCCGGGCCCCCGGGAGTGCGCGAGCTCGGACCAGAACATCCCCTCGGACCAGGCGTCCTCGGGGAAGAGCTCCGCTTCGAGGGCGAGCACGGGGGCGATGTCCCACCAGCGCATCTCCCGCAGCACGGCGGTCACTGGGGGGTGACCACCTTGTAGTTCTTCGGCACCTGGGCGTCGGGGCGCCGCAGGTACATCGGCAGCGGGTCGAGGAAGCCGTCCCCACCGGCCGCCAGCCGCTCGGCGGCGAGCCCGGCGAGCGCCGCGGCCGACTGGTGCTCGGGGTCGCGCGCGTCGGGGAAGGCGTCGGGGTACAGACGGGCGCCCGCGCCGACGACGGGGAGGCCGGCGAGCCGCTCGGCGATGTCGGCGGGGCGGTCGACGGCCGCGTCGGTCACCCGGGTGCGGGAGTCGTCGTACCGCGCCCAGTAGACCTCCTTGCGGCGCGCGTCCGTGGCGACGGCGAACGGCTCGTCGAGGCCGGCGGCGTACGCCAGGCCGTCGAGCGTGCACAGTCCGTGGACGGGCACGCCGAGCGCGGAGGAGAAGGTGGCGGCGGTGACCAGACCGACGCGGAGGCCCGTGTACGGGCCGGGGCCGACGCCGACGACGACGCCGGTGACCGCGTCGATCCTCAGGCCGGCCTCCTTGAGGACCCGGTCGACGGCGGGCAGCAGCAGCTCCCCGTGACGGCGGGCGTCGACCTGGCTCGACGAGGCGACGACGGCCTCGCCGTCGTGCAGGGCGACGGTGACGGCGGGGGTGGCGGTATCCATGGCGAGCAACAGCACGCGAACAGCCTACGGCTCCCGGGCCCGGTGCCCCGAACCTCGGCCCGGCGGCTGCTACCGTCACCCTTCGATACGTTCGTACGAGAGGTGGGCACGGTGGCACGGAGCAGCTCGGGATTCGTGGCCGGGCTCACGGCGGCGGCCGTCGCGGCGGTCGCGTTCCTCGCCTACCAGGCCTCGGCCAGCGCCCCCGCCGATCTCTCGGTGAAGCCCCGGAATCCGGGCGCCTCCGTCCCCTCCGGTTCGCCGACCGGCGGCCCGAAGCGGCCGCCCGCGAACCCGCTGGCGGTGCCGGCGGCCTCGGGCACCGGCGAGCGGGTCGTGTACGCGCTCACCGACCGCCGGGTGTGGCTGGTCGACGCCAAGGGCAAGGCGACGCGCACCTTCACGGTGATGCCGAGCACGGTGGACCCGCTGCCGGGCGCCTACCGGGTGACCTCGCGCTCGGGTTCGGTCCGCGGCTCGGACGGCGTGCAGATCGAGCACGTGGTGCGGTTCGCGAACAACGAGGACGTGGCGATCGGCTTCAGCGCGGCCGTGAACGGCTCCACGCCGACCCCCGACCCGACGAAGAAGACCGGCGGCATCCGGATGAAGCGGGCCGACGGGGACGCCCTGTGGACCTTCGCGGTCATCGGCGCCAAGGTCGTCGTCGTCGCCTGAGACGGCCGGCCTCCCGCTCCTGGCCTCCGCGACGGCGTCCGGGCGGCGCGCCGCCCGGTGATCCGGCGGTCAGGCCGCCTCGTCGCGCAGGTCCGACGGTTCGTCGCCGGCCCCTTCGCGCTCCTCCGCCGCCTTGGCAGGCGGGGTCGACAGGGCCCGGGCGGCCACGCAGGACGCCAGCAGCTCACTCATCGAGACGTGGTCCCGGCCGGGTTCCGCGCGCTCCGGCGCAGCCATGCATGCCTCCCGTAGGTTAGGTACGCCTAACCAGCTCGTCCGTCCATGTGACCACGGCGCGTACGACCCACGCAACACCTTGCCGACACGTTGTCGGAACCTACGGGCGGCGCGCCGCCCGTCCGGCCCCCGCCGTTCAGAGCGCGGCCAGCTCCTCGCCGGCCCAGCGGGCCCCGATCCCGCGCAGCACGACCGTGCGCCGGTCGTCGTCGGTGTCTCCGGTCACCCGGTGGATGAGGAGGTGCAGCCGGTCGTCGGTGAGATCCTCGACCTTGCCGTCGCCCCACTCGACCACCACCACGGACTCGGGCAGCGAGACGTCGAGGTCGAGGTCCTCCATCTCGTCGAGACCGCCGCCGAGGCGGTACGCGTCCACGTGCACCAGGGCCGGTCCGCCGACCAGGGAGGGGTGGACGCGGGCGATGACGAACGTCGGGGAGGTGACGGCGCCGCGCACCCCGAGCCCCTCGCCGAGGCCGCGGGTGAGCGTGGTCTTCCCGGCGCCGAGCTCGCCGGTGAGCATGACGAGGTCGCCGGGGCGGAGGATCTTCGCGAGCCGGCGGCCGAGGTCCTGCATCTGCTGCGGGGAGTCCACCGAGAGGGTCGCGCCGGAGACGGGCGGGTGCGCTGCTTCCATACCCGCCAACTTAGCTCTTGCGGCCGTCCGGCCTCACCGCGGCCGGACCGCCTCCGGGACGGCGCCGGCCCGCACGAGGAGGTCGGCGAGCCGGTCGGTGACCGCCTCGGGGTGCTCCAGCATCACCAGATGGCCGCCGTCGGGGACGATGACCAGCTCCGCGTCCGGGAGCAGGTCCCCGATGGCCTCGGTGTGGGAGCTGGGGGTCACCAGGTCGTTGTCGCCGGCGAGCGCGAGCACCGGAACGCCCCGGAGGACGGCGAGGGCCGCCGCCTTGTCGTGGTCGGCGAAGGCCGGGTAGAACGCGGCGACCACGTCGATCGGGGTCGACTCGATCATCCGCTCGGCGAACCGGGCCACCGCCGGGTCCACGTCCTTCGAGGAGAACGAGTACTTCTTGATCAGCCCGGCGAAGAGGTCGGCGGTCGCCCGCCGCCCGCGCTCGACCAGCTCGGCCTGGGAGCCGAGCGCCCGCAGGACCCCCGGCAGGACGCGCCGGACGGCGTTGACCCCGGCGATCGGCAGCCCGTAGGACACCTCGCCCAGCCGGCCCGCCGAGGTGCCCACGAAGGCGACGCCGACCACGCGGTCGCGGACCAGCTCCGGCCACCGCTCCGCGAGCGCCATCACCGTCATGCCGCCCATCGAGTGCCCGACGAGCACCAGCGGGCCCTCGGGCGCCGCCGCGTCGATGACCGCCCGCAGGTCCCGGCCCAGCTGGTCGATGGTGACGGGCACCGCGCCGGGGCCCGTCTGGGCCACCCCCTGGCCGGAGCGGCCGTGGCTGCGCTGGTCCCAGTGGACGCTGCGGACGAGGCCGCGCAGCGCGGCCCGCTGGAAGTGCCAGGAGTCCTGGTTGAGGCAGTAGCCGTGGCTGAACACGACGGTGACGGGGGCGGGTTCCCTGCGCCCGAAGAGCCGCCGCCGGCGGCCGGCCGACGGGTCCGGCTCGACCTCGTCCACCTCGTAGTACAGGACCGTCCCGTCGTCGGCGGTCGCCCGCCCCGGCGTGCCGCGCAGACCGCCGTACGGATCGGTGGCGTCCAGCGCCAGCCGCGCCTTCTGCCGCACGGACCGGCCCACGGTGAGCCGCTCCACCGCGACGCCGGCGGCCGCTCCCGCGGCGAGCACGCCTATCGCGGCACCGGCGAACCCCGCCCGCCGCCAGCTGCTGGACTCGCCCACGCCATCCCCCTCGTGCGTCGCTACGCGTCCAGATAGACGCGCGGCACGCGCGCGCCGATCCGGGTGACGATCTCGTACGCGATGGTGTCCGCCGCCACCGCCCAGTCCTCGGCCGTCGGCTCGCCCCGCTCCCCGCTGCCGAAGAGCACCGCCTCGGTGCCCGGCTCGGGGGTGTCGCCGTCCAGGTCGACCACGAACTGGTCCATGGCGACCCGCCCGGCGACCGTACGGACCCGGCCGCCGACCAGGACGGGCCCGCGGCCCGACGCGTGCCGGGGGACGCCGTCGGCGTACCCCAGGGGGACGAGGCCCAGGGTGGTCTCGCGCTCCGTGACGTAGTGGTGCCCGTAGCTCACCCCGTGCCCGGCCGGCACCTCCTTGACCAGCGCGACGCTCCCCTTCAGCGCCATTACCGGCCGCAGGCCGAGCTCGGCGGAGGTGCCGAGCTCCGGGCTCGGCGACACGCCGTACATCGCGATGCCGGGCCGCACCAGGTCGAAATGGGCCTCGGGCAGGGTCAGGGTGGCCGGCGAGTTGGCGATGTGCCGCACCTCCGGCTCGACGCCCGCCTTCTCCGCGTGGTCCAGCATCGAGCGGAAGACGTCGAGCTGCGCGGCGATCGACGGGTGGTGGGGCTCGTCCGCACAGGCGAAGTGCGACCACAGTCCCGTCACCTTGACGAGGCCCTGCGCCTCCGCCTTCAGGGCCTCGGTGACGAGCTCGGGCCAGTCGGCGGGCTGACAGCCGTTGCGCCCGAGCCCGGTGTCGGCCTTCAGCTGGATCCGCGCCCGCCGGCCCGTCGCCTCCGCGGCGGCGACGACCTCCCGCAGCGCCCACATCCCGCTCACGGACATGTCGAGACCCGCCTCGATGCCGCGGTCCCACGGGTCGCCGGGCGTCCAGAGCCAGCACATCACCGGCACGTCGGTGATCCCGGCGGCCCGCAGCGCCAGCGCCTCCTGCGGGGTGGCCGTGCCCAGCCAGTCCGCGCCGGCCTCCAGCGCGGCCCGGGCACAGGGCACCGCGCCGTGTCCGTACGCGTCGGCCTTGACCACGCCCATGATCCGGACGTGGGGGGCGACGCGGGCGCGCAGCGTGCGGACGTTGGCACGCAGCGCACCGAGGTCGATCTCGGCGCGGGCTCTGCGGGGCGGCGGTGTCTCAGTCATCGCGCCCAGTCTCTCAGGTGTCAGCCGCCCGGCCGCTTCCCCCAGATGTAGACCCGGTCACCCTTCTTGAGGACGCCCCAGAGTTTCTCCGCGTTCCGGTAGCTCAGATTGACGCAGCCGCGGCTTCCCGTCGGCGTGGCGAGCTGCCCGTACACGGCATGGAACGCCTGCCCGCCGTCGAAGAACTGGGCGAACGGCATGGGGGTGTCGTAGATGGACGACCAGTGGTCCTTGTGGCGCCAGTACACCGACTTCCAGCCCGTCCGGGTCGCGTACCCGGGGCGCCCGCTGCGGATGTTCACCACGGGGAACGTGACCTTCTTCCCCTTCTGCACCCACATCAGCTGGCGGTCCAGGTCCACGCACGCCACCGGGTACGTCCGCACCGGGCACCGCTTCGCCGGGTCCAGCGACTTCCGCGCCGCGAGCAGCTCCGCCCTCGCCCATGTCACCGGCCCCGCGTACCCGTTCGCCGGCTTGATCTTCTCCCGCACCTGGAAGGCCCGGATCGCCTTGCAGTCCGCCACGGACTGCCTCCCGTCCGCCCTCAGCCCCAGCAGCCGCTCCACGCGCCGCTGGTGGCTCCCCGTGCTCGCCGTGCAGGCCGCCCCCACGGCGCTCCGCGGCATGAACTCCACCTCCCCCTCCTCCGTCGCCTCGGGCTCCGGCACCGGCACCTCCCCCTCCGGCTGGAGCGGGGGCAGGACCTGGTCGGGCGTGTCCATCGGATACTCCGGCCGCCCGCCCCCCTCCACCCCGGGCACCAGCTCCCCCACGGTCTGCTCCCCGGCCTCGGGCCCCTCGGCCGGGGGCGCCGCCACGGCGGCCCCCACCGGCCCCCAGGCCATCACCGCGGCCAGCACCCACGACATCTGCGCTCTGCGACTTCTCCCATTGATCACCCCACCCACCCCATCGACCCGCCGCCCGCCCCGCGCGCCGGAACCGGCCACTGGCCCAACGGCTTCCCCCGACCGTGGGCCCTGCGCCCCGGAGGGGTTACGCCGGGGCCCCGGCCGTCACGTCGAGCCAGGCCGGACGCAGGGCGTCGGCGACGTCGGTGGCCGTGATCGGCGCGGAGTGCGAGGAGGCGCGGCGGGCGGCGAGGCCGTGGAGGTAGGCGCCGCAGGAGCCCGCGTCCGGGGCGGACAGTCCGGCGGCGAGCAGGGCGCCGGAGAGACCGGACAGGACGTCTCCGCTGCCCGCGGTGGCGAGCCAGGAGGTGCCGGTCGGGTTGACGCGCACGGGACCGCCGTCCGGGCCGCACACGAGCGTCGTGGAGCCCTTGAGCAGGACCGTCGCGCCGAAGCGGTCCGCGAGCGTCCGGACGGCTTCGAGGCGCCCCGCCTCGACCGTCTCCCGGGCGACGCCGAGCAGCGCCGCCGCCTCCCCCGCGTGCGGGGTCAGCAGGGTGGGCGCGCCGCGGCCCCGCACGGCCGCCGGGTCGAGGCCGCGCAGGCCGTCGGCGTCGACGAGGACGGGGACGTCGGCGGCGAGCACCTCGGCGACGACGCCGGTGTCGTCGCCGACGCCGGGGCCGACGACCCAGGCCTGCACCCGGCCGGCCCTGGCCGGCGGCCCGGCGTGGACCAGGGTCTCGGGATGCGCGGCGATCACCGCGTCGCCGGCCGGCCCGACGTACCGGACGGCCCCGGCGCCGCCCCGCAGCGCCCCGGCCACGGCCAGGACGGCCGCGCCGGGATAGCGGGCGGAACCGGCGACGACGCCGAGCACGCCGCGCCGGTACTTGTCGCTCTCCGCGCCCGGCGCCGGCAGCAGCCGGGCGACGTCCTCGTGCTGGAGCGCCTCCAGTGCGGGGACGCCCGGCAGGACGGGGCCGAGGCCGATGTCGACGAGCCGCAGCGCCCCGGCGTACCCGCGGGCCGGGTCGACGAGCAGCCCCGGCTTGTACGTGCCGAAGGTGATCGTCGCGTCCGCCCGCAGCGCCTCCCCGCCGACCTCGCCGGTGTCGGCGTCGACGCCGCTGGGCAGGTCGACGGCGACGACGACGGCGCCGGAGCCGCGCGCGGCCCGGGCGACGGGGACGGCGTCGGGGCGCAGGCCGCCGTGGCCCCCGATGCCGGTGATGCCGTCGAGCACGAGGTCGGCGGCGGCGAGCGCGTCGAAGGGGTCGTCGGTGGTCCGGCCGCCCGCGGCCCGGAGGGCCGCGAGCCCGCCCTCGTGCGCCCGGGCGCCGAACAGCACGGCCGTGACGCCCGCCCCGCGCCGGGCGAGGCGCGCGCCCGCGTAGAGGGCGTCGCCGCCGTTGTCGCCGCTGCCGACGAGGAGCACGACCCGCGCCCCGTACACCCGCCCCTTGCCGAGGAGCGAGAAGCAGGCCGCCGCGAGTCCGGCGGCGGCCCGCTGCATGAGGGCGCCTTCGGGAAGGCGGGCCATGAGGGCGGCCTCGGCGGCCCGAACGGTCTCGACGCGGTGAGCGGTTCGCATGCTCCGCAGTCTGCCGCAGTCCCCGTCCCCCCGCCCGGCACGCGCAGGGGCCCGGCCGTCCGCGGACGACCGGGCCCCTGGTGGCGCCCCCGCGGGGCGTCAGCCCTCGGCGATCACCACCGCCGAGGCCACCCCCGCGTCGTGGCTCAGCGAGACGTGCCAGTGCCGGACGCCGAGCTCCGCGGCGCGGGCGGCCACGGTTCCCCGGACGCGCAGCCTCGGCCGGCCGGTGCCCTCGACGTACACCTCGGCGTCCGTCCAGAGCAGCCCGCCCGGTGCGCCGAGCGCCTTCGCCAGGGCCTCCTTCGCGGCGAACCGCACCGCGAGCGAGGCCGGGCCGCGCCGCTCGCCGCTGGGGAGCAGCAGCTCGCCCTCGACGAAAAGGCGCTGGAGCAGCCCGGGCGTGCGCTCGATCGACGCGGCGAAGCGGTCGATCTCCGCCACGTCGATCCCCACCCCGATGATCATCTGTTACCTCACTCCACGGTCACTGATTTGGCCAGGTTGCGCGGCTGGTCCACCTCGTTGCCCCGCGCGGTGGCGAGCTCGCAGGCGAAGACCTGGAGCGGCACCGTGGAGACCAGCGGCTGGAGCAGCGTAGGCGTGGCCGGGATCCGGACGAGGTGGTCGGCGTACGGGACGACGGTCTCGTCGCCCTCCTCCGCGATGACGATGGTGCGCGCCCCCCGGGCCCGGATCTCCTGGATGTTGGAGACGATCTTGTCGTGGAGGACGGAGCGGCCCTTCGGCGAGGGGACGACCACGACGACGGGCAGGTCCTCCTCGATGAGCGCGATCGGCCCGTGCTTGAGCTCTCCCGCGGCGAAACCCTCGGCGTGCATGTACGCCAGTTCCTTGAGCTTCAGGGCGCCCTCCAGGGCCACCGGGTAGCCGACGTGGCGGCCGAGGAAGAGGACGGTGTCCTTGTGCGCGAGGGACCGGGCGAGGGCCCGGACGGGCTCCATGGTCTCCAGGACCCGTTCGACCTCGTCGCCGATGCGGGCGAGCTCGCCGATGACGGCGTGGATCTCGTCGCCCCACTTGGTGCCGCGGACCTGGCCCAGGTACAGCGCGAGCAGGTAGCAGGCGACGAGCTGGGTGAGGAAGGCCTTGGTCGATGCGACGGCGACCTCGGGCCCGGCGTGCGTGTAAAGCACGGCGTCCGATTCCCTGGGGATGGTGGAGCCGTTGGTGTTGCAGACGGCGAGCACCTTCGCGCCCTGCTCGCGGGCGTGGCGGAGAGCCATCAGGGTGTCCATGGTCTCGCCGGACTGGGAGATGGCGATGACGAGGGTGTTCCGGCCGAGGATCGGGTCGCGGTAGCGGAACTCGCTGGCGAGCTCGACCTCGCAGGGGATGCGGGTCCAGTGCTCGATGGCGTACTTGGCGATCATCCCGGCGTGGAAGGCGGTGCCGCAGGCGATGATGACGATCTTGTCGGCCTCGCGGAGCACGGTGTCGGGGATGCGCACCTCGTCGAGGGTGAGCCGTCCGGCGGCGTCGATCCGCCCCAGGAGGGTGTCGGCGACGGCCTTGGGCTGCTCGGCGATCTCCTTGAGCATGAAGTAGTCGTAGCCGCCCTTCTCGGCGGCGGAGGCGTCCCAGTCGACGTGGTAGGCGCGCACGTCGGCGGGGGCCCCGTCGAAGTCGGTGACGGTCACGCCGTCCCGGGTGAGCTCGACGACCTGGTCCTGGCCGAGCTCGATCGCCGAGCGGGTGTGGGCGATGAAGGCGGACACGTCGGAGGCGAGGAAGTTCTCGCCCTCGCCGACGCCGACGACGAGGGGCGAGTTGCGGCGGGCGCCGACGACCACGTCGGGCTGGTCGGCGTGGACCGCGACGAGGGTGAACGCCCCGTCGAGGCGCCGGCAGACCAGCCGCATGGCCTCGGCGAGGTCGCCGGCGGAGGAGAACTCCTCCGCGAGGAGGTGGGCGACGACCTCGGTGTCCGTCTCGGAACGGAGGTCGTGGCCGCGGTCGGCGAGCTCCTCGCGCAGGGCGGCGAAGTTCTCGATGATGCCGTTGTGGACGACGGCGACGCGCCCGGCGTTGTCGAGGTGGGGGTGCGCGTTGGCGTCGGTCGGCCCGCCGTGGGTGGCCCACCGGGTGTGCCCGATGCCCACGGAGCCGCCGGCAAGCGGCCGGTCCACGAGTTCCTTCTCCAGGTTGACGAGCTTGCCCGCCTTCTTGGCCGCGGCGAGCCCCCCGTCGGAGAGCACCGCGACACCGGCCGAGTCGTAACCCCGGTATTCGAGCCGTTTGAGGCCCGCGACCACTACGTCAAGTGCCGACTGCCCGCCGGCATATCCCACGATTCCGCACATGGCGGCAGCCTAGGACGGAAGCCGGCCGGAGGGCCGGAGTCGGCCCGGTTCGGCGGCCGCGCGTCGGCCCGGGGGCCCGCGCGGCCGCCGCCGGCCCCCCGGGAGGCGGCTAGCCGAGCTTGGCGGCCTGGGCCTCGACGACGGGCGTCGGCAGCTCCTTGACCCCGCCGGGGGCGAAGCTGACGGTCGAGAACGAGGCGAGCGCGTTGCCCTTGCGGAAGACGACGAGCTTGCTGACGAAGGGCTCGCCCTCCAGGTCGGTGGTGACGGTGAAGGCGACGGCCTCGTCCCCCGCGGTGACGCTCTCGACGGCGACCTTGGTGACCTTCGTCCTCTCGGCGCCGTGGACCACGGAGAAGCCGCCCGCGCACTCGGTGCCGGCGGTCTTCACCGCGGCGAAGGCGGACGGGGCGTCCTGGCCGTCGTACGAGCCGAGGGTCACCGCCGTCATCTGGACGCCGAGCGCGCCGAGCACGGCGTCCTCGGGCGCCGCCGAGGCGTCCTCGGGCGCCGCCGAGGCGTCCTTCCTCGGCTCGGCGAGCACCTGGCGCCGGGCCGTCGCGGAGGCCGGGCCGGGCGAGACGAAGGACATCGCGTGGGCGATCGGCACACAGGCGGCCTTGTCGGAGGTGACCTTGTCCGCGGTCACGACGTCCGCGGCATCGGCCTTCTGCACCTGGTAGCCCTTGAGGTCGGCCGTCTCGACGACGAGCTCGTCCAGCTCGGCGGCGGACAGGGCCTTCGCCGGGGGCGCGTCGGCGGTGGCGGAGGCGCTGGGCGCGGCGGTCTTCCCGGCCTCCCCGCCGCCGCCCTCCCCGCCGCCGCACGCGGTGGCGAGCAGGGCGAGGGAGACGGCGGTGGCGGCGACGGCGGCGTTCCTGACGGACGTGCGCATGGGTGGTGACCCTCTGTCTCTCGGTGGTCCTCAGCGTGCCGCCGGCGGCGGCTCCCCCCGCGTGAGGGACGGGAGCCCACGCGGCACCAGCATGATCGCCCGCGGGCGATGACCGGACAACGGCTTTTGCGGCGTGACCGACCCCACCGTCCACGGACGCCGCCGACCCCCGACAATGGCGGGGTGATCACTTCGCCGCCACGAAGCTCCCACGGAGACGGCCGCCGCGACGGCGCCGGGAACGGGGCCGGCCACCGCCGGCCCGCCGAGGCGACCCCGTACGTCGACTTCACCCGTGCCGAGTGGAGCGCCCTGCGCGACAAGACGCCGCTCCCGCTCACCGCCGACGAGGTCGAGCGGCTGCGCGGTCTGGGCGACGTCATCGACCTCGACGAGGTGCGGGACGTCTATCTGCCGCTCTCCCGGCTCCTCAACCTGTACGTGCAGGCCACCAGCGGTCTGCGCGGCGCGCTCAACACCTTCCTCGGGGAGAGCGCCGAGCAGCGGGGCACGCCGTTCGTCATAGGGGTCGCCGGTTCGGTGGCCGTCGGCAAGTCGACGGTCTCCCGCCTCCTCCAGGCGCTGCTGGCCCGCTGGCCGGAGCACCCCCGGGTGGAGCTGGTCACCACGGACGCCTTCCTCTACCCGATGGAGGAGCTGAAGGCGCGCGGCCTGATGTCCCGCAAGGGCTTCCCCGAGTCGTACGACCGCCGGGCGCTGACCCGGTTCGTCGCGGACATCAAGGCGGGCAAGGACGAGGTGACCGCCCCGGTCTACTCGCACCTGATCTACGACCGGGTGCCCGGCGAGCGGCTGGTCGTGCGCCGCCCCGACATCCTGATCGTGGAGGGCCTGAACGTCCTCCAGCCGGCCCTGCCCGGCAAGGACGGCCGCACCCGCGTCGGCCTGGCCGACTACTTCGACTTCTCGGTGTACGTGGACGCGCGCGCCGAGGACATCGAGCGGTGGTACCTCAACCGCTTCCGCAAGCTCAGGGACACCGCCTTCCAGGACCCGTCCTCGTACTTCCGGCGCTACACCCAGGTCTCCGAGGACGAGGCGCTCGACTACGCCCGCACGATGTGGCGGACCATCAACAAGGTGAACCTGCTGGAGAACGTGGCCCCGACCCGCGGCCGCGCGACGCTCGTCGTCCGCAAGGGCGCGGACCACAAGGTGCAGAAGCTGAGCCTGCGCAAGCTCTGAGATCCGTAAGCTCGGCCCATGCTGCATTTGCGGATGATCGTCCCGGCGGACCGCACCACGGCCGCGGTCGAGCTCATCGAGTCGACGGTCGGCACCACGCACCTGGTGGTGCTGCCGGGCGTGGCGCGGGAGCCGGCCGGCGACCTGGTCCTGTGCGACACGGCGCGCGAGTCGGCCGACGAACTGCTGCACAAACTGCGGGAGATGCAGATCGACCGGGACGGGTCGATCGCGGTGGAGAGCATCGACCTGTCGATGTCCACGCGGGCGGACACGGCCGAGGAGGAGGCGCCGGGCGAGGGCGCGGACGCCGTGATCTGGGAACAGCTGGCGGAGGCGACCCACGAGGAGTCGACGCTCTCCTTCACCTATCTGTCGTTCATGGGGCTGGCGACGATGATCGCGGCCTGCGGTGTCGTCCTGGACAACGCGATCCTGATCGTGGGTGCCATGGCCGTCGGACCGGAGTTCGGGCCGCTCGCCGGGGTGTGCACGGCGATCGTGCAGCGGGCGCCCCGGCTGGCGGCCCGCTCACTGATCGCGCTGCTCATCGGCTTCGCGACGGCGATCCTGGCCACGACCCTGTTCAGCGTGGTGATGGACTGGATGGGCCTGTTCAGCCAGTCCATGCTCGACGCGGACCGCCCGCAGACCAGCTTCATCTGGCAGCCCGACCTGTTCTCCTTCGTGGTGGCGCTCCTCGCGGGCGCGGCCGGCACCCTCTCGCTGACCTCGTCGAAGTCGGGTGCCCTGGTGGGCGTGGCGATCTCGGTGACGACGGTCCCGGCCGGGGCGAACGCGGCGGTGGCGCTGAGCTACGGCGAGGTCGGGCAGATGGGCGGGTCGATCGGGCAGCTGCTGCTCAACCTGCTGGGGATCATGCTGGCGGGTACGGCGACCCTGGCCCTGCAGCAGCGGCTGTGGCGGACCCAGCGCGGACGGCTCAAGCGCCGGCTGCGCAGGGGCTGACACCGGCCCGGGACACCTCGTACGAAAGGGCCCGCCGCACCGTGGATCCGGTGCGGCGGGCCCTCACGCAACTGCATGACGGTGCTTCAGAAAGGTTATCCCAGCGCGGACTTCACCGCGTCCGCGAGTCGCTGGGCGACCGCGCGGGCCTGCTCGATGTCGGCCGCCTCGACCATGACGCGGACCAGCGGCTCGGTGCCGGAGGGGCGCAGCAGGACGCGGCCGGTGGCGCCGAGCTCCTGCTCGGCGGCGGTGACGGCGGCGGCGAGGTCGCCGGAGGTCGCCACCCGGGACTTGTCGACGTCGGGGACGTTGATGAGGATCTGCGGCAGCCGCTCCATCACGCCGGCGAGGTCCGCGAGGCTCTTGCCGGTGGCCGCGACCCGGGCGGCCAGCATGAGGCCGGTGAGGGTGCCGTCGCCGGTGGTGGCGTGGTCGAGCACGATGACGTGGCCGGACTGCTCGCCGCCGAGGGCGTAGCCGTTCTCCTTCATGGACTCCAGGACGTAGCGGTCGCCGACCGCGGTCTGGACGAGGGTGAGGCCCTCGCGCTCCATGGCGAGCTTGAAGCCCAGGTTCGACATGACGGTCGCGACGACGGTGTCGCCCCGCAGCGTGCCGGCCTCGCGCATCGCGAGCGAGAGCACGGCGAGGATCTGGTCGCCGTCGACCTCGTTGCCCGCGGCGTCCACCGCGAGGCAGCGGTCGGCGTCGCCGTCGTGGGCGATGCCCAGGTCGGCGCCGTGCTCGACGACGGCCGCGCGGAGCAGGCCGAGGTGGGTGGAGCCGCAGCCGTCGTTGATGTTGAGGCCGTCCGGCTCGGCGCCGATGGTGACGACCTGGGCGCCGGCGCGGGCGAAGGCCTCGGGCGAGACGCGGGCGGCGGCGCCGTGGGCCTCGTCGAGGACGATCTTGAGGCCGTCGAGCCGGTTGGGGAGGACGGAGATCAGGTGCGCGACGTAGGTCTCGAAGCCCTCGTCGTAGTCGCGGACGCGGCCGACGCCGGCACCGGTGGGGCGCTCCCAGGGGGCGCCGGTGCGGTGCTCCTCGTACACGGCCTCGATCTTGTCCTCCAGCTCGTCGGCGAGCTTGTGGCCGCCGCGGGCGAAGAACTTGATGCCGTTGTCGGGCATGGCGTTGTGGCTGGCGGAGAGCATCACGCCGAGGTCGGCGCCGAGGACGCCGGTGAGGTGGGCCACGGCCGGGGTGGGCAGCACGCCGACGCGCAGCACGTCGACGCCGGCGCTGGCCAGGCCCGCCACGACGGCCGCCTCCAGGAACTCCCCGGACGCGCGGGGGTCGCGGCCGACCACGGCGGTGGGCCGGTGGCCCTCGAAGGTGCCCGCCTCGGCCAGCACGTGCGCCGCCGCGACGGACAGGCCGAGCGCCAGCTCCGCCGTCAGGTCCGCGTTGGCCACGCCGCGTACGCCGTCCGTGCCGAAGAGTCGTCCCACAGCTGTCCTCCGAGAAATACGTGCCCGAGCCGAAAAAGAAAGGGGTTATGAAAAAACGTACGCCCCGACGGCACGGGCAGTGCCGCCGGGGCGTACGAGAACAGTCCGAGCAGGCGATTAACGCTTGCTGTACTGCGGGGCCTTACGGGCCTTCTTGAGACCGGCCTTCTTGCGCTCGACCGCACGGTCGTCGCGGGAGAGGAAGCCGGCCTTCTTCAGCGCCGGGCGGTTGTTCTCGACGTCCGCCTCGTTCAGCGCACGGGCCACGCCGAGGCGCAGGGCGCCGGCCTGGCCGGAGACACCGCCACCCGCGATGCGGGCGATGACGTCGTAGCGGTTGTCGAGCTCGAGCACCTTGAAGGGCTCGTTGACTTCCTGCTGGTGCACCTTGTTGGGGAAGTAGTCCTCAAGGGTGCGACCGTTGATCTTCCACTTGCCGGTGCCCGGAACGATCCGGACGCGGGCGATGGCGTTCTTGCGACGGCCCAGGCCGGCGGCCGGCTGCGGGTCGCCGAAGCGGGACGCGAGCGACTCGGAGGTGTACTCACCCTCGACGAGCTCGGTCTCGGTGGTGTACTCCTCGACGCCCTCGAACTCGTCGACGGGGGTCTCGGGGGTGGTCTCGGCCACGATGCTCCTCAGATTTCTTTCGTTCTTAGGGGGTGTGGCCGGAACTACTGCGCGACCTGGGTGATCTCGAACGGAACCGGCTGCTGCGCAGCGTGCGGGTGGTTCTCGCCCGCGTAGACCTTCAGCTTCGAGATCATCTGACGGCCCAGGGAGTTCTTGGGGATCATGCCCTTGATGGCCTTCTCGACGGCCTTCTCGGGGTTCTTGTCCAGCAGCTCGTCGTAACGGACGGAGCGCAGACCACCCGGGAAGCCGGAGTGGCGGTACGCCAGCTTCTGGGTCTTCTTGTTGCCGGACAGGTGGACCTTGTCGGCGTTGATGATGATGACGAAGTCGCCCATGTCCATGTGGGGGGCGTAGACCGGCTTGTGCTTGCCTCGCAGGAGGTTCGCAGCCGTGGTCGCCAGACGGCCCAGGACAACGTCCTGCGCGTCGATGATGTGCCACTGGCGAGTGACATCGCCGGGCTTGGGGCTGTACGTACGCACTTCGTAGCCTTCGCTTCTTCAGTGGATGGAGTCCAGACACACCTGAAGCGATCATGCAGCTGGGGCCTGCACTGCCGGGAACGACGCCCGTATGCGAGCCACTGGTAACTGCTCCAGGGAACCTGCGCCCGGCTCCTTCGCGTGAGAACGACGAAGCCAAGACGCATAACAAACCGCAACAGTACCCGCGCCGCCCCCGACCGGTCAAAACGCCCCGACCCGCCGGGCGCGCAGCCGCCCCGGCCGCCCGGCCGGCCCCGGTCAGCGGTCCCGCTCGACCCGTCGCTCGTCCCAGACCGGCTCGGTGGTCTCACGGACGACGCCGTCCGAGCCGAAGACCAGGAAGCGGTCGAAGGACTTGGCGAACCAGCGGTCGTGCGTGACGGCCATCACGGTCCCGTCGTAGGACTCCAGACCGTCCTGGAGGGCCTCGGCCGACTCCAGGTCCAGGTTGTCCGTGGGCTCGTCCAGCAGCAGCGCCGTGGTGCCGGCGAGCTCCAGGAGGAGGATCTGGAAGCGGGCCTGCTGCCCGCCCGAGAGCTTGTCGAAGGGCTGGTCGCCCTGGCGCTCCAGCTCGTACCGGCGCAGCACGGACATGGCCTGGCCGCGGTCCTTGGCGTGCTCCGACCACAGGATGTCGACGAGCGGCCGCCCGGCCAGCTCCGGATGGGCGTGGGTCTGCGCGAAGTGACCGGGCACGACCCGTGCGCCGAGCTTCCAGACGCCCGTGTGGGCGACCGACTCGTCACCGGCCAGCAGCCGCAGGAAGTGCGACTTGCCCGAACCGTTCGAGCCGAGGACGGCGACCCGCTCCCCGTAGAAGATCTCCAGCGAGAAGGGCTTCATCAGACCCGACAGCTCAAGGTTCTCGCAGGTCACGGCCCGCACGCCGGTCCGCCCGCCGCGCAGCCGCATCCGGATGTCCTGCTCGCGCGGCGGCTCCGGCGGCGGACCCGCCTCCTCGAACTTCCGCAGCCGGGTCTGCGCCGCCGCGTACCGCGAGGCCATGTCGTGGCTGACCGCCGCCGCCTGCCGCAGGTTGAGGACCAGCTTCTTCAGCTGGGCGTGCTTCTCCTCCCAGCGGCGCTTGAGCTCCTCGAAGCGGGCGAACCGCTCCCGGCGCGCCTCGTGGAAGGTGTCGAAGCCGCCGCCGTGCACCCAGACGTCCGAGCCGGCCGGGCCGGGCTCGACCGCGACGATCTTCTGCGCGCCCCGGGAGAGCAGCTCCCGGTCGTGGGAGATGAAGAGCACCGTCTTGCGGGTCTCCCGCAGCCGCTCCTCCAGCCACCGCTTGCCGGGGACGTCGAGGTAGTTGTCCGGCTCGTCCAGGAGCAGCACCTCGTCGGGGCCGCGCAGCAGCGACTCCAGGACGAGCCGCTTCTGCTCGCCGCCGGAGAGCGTCCGCACCTGACGGAACTGGGCCTTCTCGTACGGCACGCCGAGCGCGGCCATGGTGCAGATGTCCCAGACGGTCTCCGCCTCGTACCCCTGCACCTCGGCCCAGTCGCTGAGGGCCTGCGCGTAGGTCATCTGCGCGGCCTCGTCGTCCACGGTCATGATCAGGTGCTCGGCCGCGTCGACCGCCTTCGCGGCCTCCCGGATGCGGGGCTGGGCGACCGAGACCAGCAGGTCGCGGACGGTGGACTCGTCCCGCACGGAGCCGACGAACTGCGGCATCACGCCGAGCCCGCCGCTGACGGTGACGCTGCCGCCGTGCGGCTGGAGCTCCCCGGAGATCAGCCGGAGCAGGGTGGTCTTGCCGGCGCCGTTGGCCCCGACGAGGGCGACGACGGCGCCCTCCCCGACCCGGAAGGAGGCGTCCCCGAGGAGGACCCTCCCGTCGGGAAGGTAGTACTCCAGATGCGCGGCCTCGACATGTCCCATGAGGTGCATTGTCGCCGCCCGCGTCCGCTCCGCCCAACCGGTTTAGGATGCGCGGCATGAGCTTTGGGGGACCGCAGTGGCCGCAGGAGCCGCAGCAGCAGGGGCAGCAGGGGTACGGACAGCAGCCCGGGCAGGGACAGCAGGGGTACGGCGGACAGCAGGGGTACGGGCAGCAGCAGCCTTACGGGGGGCAGCAGGGCTTCGGGCAGCCGAACCCCTTCCCCGGCGCCCAGGAGCCCTTCCCGGGCGCCCAGGGCGGCGGCTCCACCCCTGACTGGGGCGCCCTCGCCGACGCCTCCGCCAGCCGCGGCCGCCGCAAGCGCTGGCTGCTGATCGGCGGCGGGGTCCTGGCCACCCTGGCGGTGGGCGCGATCGTCGCCACCGCGGTGGTCGCGACGAACAAGAACAACGACGCGTCGAAGAACGGCGGCGGGGGCACCACCGGCACGGTCTCCCCCACCGGCACGCCCACCCCCGAGCCGACCTTCTCCTCGGTGGCCCCGCCGCCCCCGCCGAACCCGATGGACTACATCTCGGACCCGAAGAAGGACAAGGCCCCGCTGTCCGCCGAGGGTCTCTTCCCCGGCAAGCAGCTGACCATGAACAAGCGCCCCTACAAGAAGGGCGCGACCTCCTCGACGACGAACTGCGCGGCCGTCACCCAGGGCGGTCTCGGCACCGTCCTCAAGAACAACGGCTGCCAGCGCGTGCTGCGCGCCACCTACGTGAAGGACGGCGTGGCGATCACCGTCGGCGTGGCCGTCTTCCCCTCCGAGGCCGCCGCCCTCAAGGCGAAGGGCCAGGCCGCCGGCGGCATCGCCCCGCTCGTCGGCGCCGGCGTGGGCGACTTCTGCCACGCCACCGTCTGCCTGCGCCGCTCGAACTCGATCGGCCGGTACGCGTACTTCACCCAGGCCGGTTTCACCAACGGCAAGAAGGTCACCAAGGCCGACCGGCCCGTCTTCCAGGCCAGCGACGACCTCGGCACCTTCGCCTTCAACCAGATCTACGCCCGCGGCCGCTCCCAGGCCTCAGCAGCAGCCGGCGCTCCCGGGGAGTGACCGCTTGTTCCTGGCCTCCACGCTGCGGGCGGCCAGGAGCTCGTCGGCCGGGTAGCCGACCTCCTCCAGGGTGAGGCCGTGCGGCCGTACGACGTGCACGGCCGAGTCCCGGACGCCGGCGGCCAGCACCTTGCCCGGCCAGTCCACGGGCCGGTGGCCGTCGCCGACGAACAGCATCGCGCCGACCAGCGAGCGGACCATGTTGTGGCAGAAGGCGTCCGCCTTGACGGTCGCCTCCAGGATCCCGTCGTCCCGCCGCTCCCAGCGCAGCTCCTGCAGGGTGCGGATGGTGGTCGCGCCCTCGCGCTTCTTGCAGTACGCGGCGAAGTCGTGCTCGCCGACCAGCGCGGCGGCCGCCTCGTTCATGGCGTCCATGTCGAGGGCCCAGTCGTGCCACAGGACGTGCCCGCGCAGCAGCGGGTCGACGCCGCCGGGGTCGTCGGTGACCCGGTAGGCGTAGCGGCGCCAGACCGCGGCGAACCGGGCGTTGAAACCGGCCGGGGCCTCCTCGACCCGCCACACCCGGACGTCGTGGGAGAGCCGTCCCGCGAGCCGCCGCAGCAGCTTGTCGCGGTGCTCGGCCCACAGCTCCAGGGGCAGGTCGACGTGGGCCACCTGGCCGCGGGCGTGCACCCCGGCGTCGGTCCGGCCGGCGACGGTCAGCTCGTACGTCTCCTGGGAGCGGGTCACGGTCCGCAGGGCGTCCTCGATGTCCCCCTGCACGGTCCGCCGCCCCTGGGACTGCTTGGCCCAGCCGGAGAAGTCCCTGCCGTCGTACGACAGGTCAAGCCGTACCCGTACGTATCCGTCCTGCACGTCGTCGCTCACGCGGAAATCCTCTCAGAGACACGGGAGCGGGCCCGCACCCCAGGGGGTACGGGCCCGCACACGAGAAAGGTCAGGAACGCTTACGCGTCCTTCGACTCCTCGGCCGGAGCCTCGGCGGCCGCGTCGGCCTCCTTGACGGCGCGCACGGTGGCGGCCTCGGCCTCGGCGACGGTCGCCTTCTTGGCGATCTCGCCCTCGACCAGCTCGATCACGGCCATCGGGGCGTTGTCGCCACGACGGTTGCCGATCTTGGTGATGCGGGTGTAGCCACCGGGACGCTCCGAGTAACGCGGGGCGATCTCGGTGAAGAGGGTGTGGACGATCCCCTTGTCGGTGATCGACTGCAGCACCAGGCGACGGTTGTGGATGTCGCCCTTCTTCGCCTTGGTGATCAGGCGCTCGGCGACCGGACGCAGGCGACGGGCCTTGGCCTCGGTCGTGGTGATGCGGCCGTGCTCGAAGAGCGACTTCGCCAGGTTGGCGAGGAGCAGCTTCTCGTGCGCGGCGGAACCGCCGAGGCGGGCACCCTTCGCGGGACGCGGCATGGTGTTTCTCCTTGATGTCTGCCTCGGCCGTACCAGGTACCGAGGTCAGTATCCGAGCGGGCGGTCGCCCGTCGAAGACCCGCGCCCCCGGAGGGGCGCGGGGAACTGCGTGACCGGCCGGAGCCGGTCCGCAGAAGATCTACTAGTACTGCTCGGTCTCGACGAAGCCGGCGTCCGCGTCGTCGTCGGCGCCGAAGGCGTCGGCGGCGGCGGTCGGGTCGAATCCGGGCGGGCTGTCCTTGAGGGCCAGGCCCATGCCGGCCAGCTTCGCCTTGACCTCGTCGATCGACTTCGCACCGAAGTTGCGGATGTCGAGCAGGTCGGCCTCGGAACGCGCCACGAGCTCACCCACGGAGTGGATGCCCTCGCGCTTGAGGCAGTTGTACGAACGAACGGTGAGCTCGAGCTCCTCGATCGGCAGCGCCAGGTCGGCGGCGAGGGCGGCGTCCGTCGGGGACGGGCCCATGTCGATGCCCTCGGCGTCGATGTTGAGCTCGCGCGCCAGACCGAACAGCTCGACCAGGGTCTTGCCGGCGGACGCCATGGCGTCGCGCGGGCGCATGGCCTGCTTGGTCTCGACGTCGACGATCAGCTTGTCGAAGTCGGTGCGCTGCTCGACACGGGTCGCCTCGACCTTGTACGTGACCTTGAGCACCGGCGAGTAGATGGAGTCGACCGGGATGCGGCCGATCTCCTGGCCCGCCTGCTTGTTCTGCACGGCGGAGACGTAGCCGCGACCGCGCTCGACGGTCAGCTCCATCTCCAGCTTGCCCTTGCCGTTGAGCGTGGCGAGGACGAGGTCGGGGTTGTGCACCTCGACACCGGCCGGGGGCGCGATGTCGGCGGCGGTGACCAGACCCGGGCCCTGCTTGCGCAGGTACATCACGACCGGCTCGTCGTGCTCCGAGGAGACGACCAGCTGCTTGATGTTGAGGATGAGGTCGGTGACGTCCTCCTTGACGCCCGGCACGGTGGTGAACTCGTGCAGGACGCCGTCGATGCGGATGCTGGTGACAGCGGCACCCGGGATCGAGGACAGGAGGGTACGGCGGAGGGAGTTGCCGAGGGTGTAGCCGAAGCCCGGCTCCAGCGGCTCGATCACGAACCGGGAGCGGAACTCGTCGACGACCTCTTCGGTCAGCGACGGACGCTGAGCGATCAGCATGTCTCTGTGTCCTTCAGTCGTGGACGCCCACTATTTGACGCCCGACGGTCACCGGGCGGCAGCCCGGTGGATGTGCGGTACTTCTGCTTACTGCAAGGGTACGGGCGGCACGGTCCGAAGAGCCGTACCGCCCGAAGTCCTGATCAAGCAGCCGTGCGTCAGACGCGGCGGCGCTTGGGGGGACGGCAGCCGTTGTGCGGCGTGGGGGTGACGTCCTGGATCGAACCGACCTCGAGGCCCGTGGCCTGGAGGGAGCGGATCGCGGTCTCACGGCCGGAGCCGGGACCCTTGACGAAGACGTCGACCTTGCGCATGCCGTGCTCCTGCGCGCGGCGGGCGGCCGACTCGGCGGCCATCTGCGCGGCGAAGGGGGTGGACTTGCGCGAGCCCTTGAAGCCGACGTGGCCGGCGGAGGCCCAGGAGATCACGTTGCCCGAGGGGTCCGTGATCGAGACGATCGTGTTGTTGAACGTGCTCTTGATGTGCGCGTGGCCGTGAGCGACGTTCTTCTTTTCCTTGCGGCGCACCTTCTTGGCAGCGCCCTGACGACCCTTGGGGGGCATCTATAACTCCTACGGGAGGTGGTCGGTCCTACAGCGAAGACCGCTTGGTCAAGCGTCCGCTGAGGACTACTTCTTGCCCGGCTTCTTCTTGCCGGCGATGGCGCGACGCGGGCCCTTGCGGGTACGAGCGTTCGTGCTGGTGCGCTGGCCGCGGACGGGCAGGCCACGACGGTGGCGGAGGCCCTGGTAGCAGCCGATCTCGACCTTGCGGCGGATGTCGGCGGCGATCTCGCGACGGAGGTCACCCTCGGTCTGGAGGTTGGCGTCCACGTACTCGCGGATCTTGACGAGGTCTTCCTCGGCAAGGTCGCGGACACGGGTCGACGGGTTCACGCCGGTCGAGGCGAGGATCTCCTCGGACCGGGTACGCCCGATGCCGAAGACGTAGGTGAGTGCGACCACCACACGCTTTTCGCGCGGGATGTCAACACCGGAAACGCGTGCCATTCAATGGCTCCTGTGTTCTCGGGGGTCTGCTGCAGAACCGCTCCCGACCGCCGACCGTCCCCAGCGGGACAGTGGTACGTCCGGGTCCCCGGCCCCCGCCGGAGGTGCCGTCAACCGTGGAACACGGCCCGACGGGCTCTGCGTATGTACGTATTGCTATGCGTCGCGCGAAGAACTGCGAAATGCAGGTCGGTCGGCGTGCGTCAGCCCTGGCGCTGCTTGTGGCGCAGGTTGTCGCAGATGACCATGACCCGGCCGTGACGGCGGATCACCTTGCACTTGTCGCAGATCTTCTTGACGCTCGGCTTGACCTTCATGGGATGTGAGGTTCTCCGGGTCAGTGCCACCACCCGCGCGCGAAGGCGGGGTGCGGGCAAGATCTACTTGTACCGGTAGACGATCCGGCCACGCGTCAGGTCGTAGGGAGAGAGCTCCACCACGACCCGGTCGTCCGGAAGGATTCGGATGTAGTGCATCCGCATCTTGCCGGAGATGTGCGCGAGGACCTTGTGACCGTTCTGGAGCTCCACCTTGAACATGGCGTTCGGGAGGGACTCGATCACGGTGCCCTCGATTTCGATGGCACCTTGCTTCTTGGCCACGCTTCGCCTTTCGAATCGGCTACCTTGATCGACTCTCGACGCCGCATGCGGACACACGGGTACACGAGAGCCGACGCATCAGTCTACGTCAGGCCCCAGGAAAAGACGAATCGGGAAGTCTGCCCACGCGAGGAGATCCTTACGCAAGCCACCACGCCGAACTCCCGAAGCCTTCGCCGCACCCCTACGCCAGCGGGTCCGGCGCCGCCGTCACGCCCAGCTCGGCGAGCTTCGCCTTGCCGCCGTCGACGGCGGTGAGGACGAGGGGGCCCTCCTCGGTGAGGGCGATGGAGTGCTCCCAGTGGGAGGACCAGGTGCCGTCGGTGGTGATGACGGTCCAGTCGTCCTTCAGGACCTCGGTGTGCGGGGTGCCGAGGGAGACCATGGGCTCGATGGCGAGGCAGAGGCCGGGGACCAGCTTGGGGCCCTTGCCGCGCTTGCGGGAGACGTAGTTCAGGAGGTGCGGGTCCATGTGCATCTCGGTGCCGATGCCGTGGCCGCCGTAGTCCTCGATGATCCCGTAGCGGCCGAGGCTGTGGTCGCCCACCGCGGGCCGCGGCTGGCGCTTGACGTACGTCTCGATCGCCTTGGAGATGTCGACGAGGCGGTTGCCCAACTTCATGGCCGCGATGCCGGCCCACATCGACTCCTCGGTCACCCGGGAGAGCTCGACGAGCTCGGGCGCGTGCCCGGTGCCCACGAACGCCGTGTACGCGGCGTCGCCGTGCCAGCCGTCCACGATCGCGCCGGCGTCGATGGAGATGATGTCGCCGTCCTTGAGGACGGTCTTGTCGTCGGGGATGCCGTGGACGACCACCTCGTTCACCGAGGTGCAGATCGTCGCGGGGAAGCCGCCGTACCCGAGGAAGTTCGACTTCGCCCCGTGGTCGGCGATGACCTTCCGCGCCACCTCGTCCAGGTCCCTGGTCGTGGCGCCCGGAACGGCCGCCTCACGGGTCGCCGCGTGGATGGCGGCGACGACCAGGCCCGCCTCGCGCATCTTCGCGATCTGCTCGGGGGTCTTGATCTGCACCATCGTGGCCGGGGCCTTTCCATCGAGAACGGGGAACAGAACAACGATACGGCCGCGGCGCCCCCGAGGGGCACCGCGGCCGTATCGAACGAACCGGGGTTACTTCTTGAGCGCGGCCATCGCCTTCGCCGTGACCTCGTCCACCTTGCCGAGCGCCGAGATCGTCACGACCAGGTTCTGCGCCCGGTAGTAGTCGATGATCGGCTCGGTCTGCGTGTGGTAGACCTCCAGGCGCTTGCGGACCGTCTCCTCGGAGTCGTCCGCACGCTGGTACAGCTCGCCGCCGCAGACGTCGCAGACGCCCTCGGCCTTCGGCGCGTTGTACTCCACGTGGAAGACGTGCGCGCTGTCGTTGCGGCAGATGCGGCGACCCGCGATCCGCTTCACGACCTCGTCCTCGGGGACCTCCAGGTCCAGCACCGCGTCGAGCTGCATGTCCTCGGCCTTCAGGACCACGTCCAGAGCCTCGGCCTGAGCCACGTTGCGGGGGAACCCGTCCAGCAGGAAGCCGTTGGCGGCGTCCGGCTGCTCCATCCGGTCCTTGGCCATCCCGATGGTCACCTCGTCGGGTACCAGGTCACCGGCGTCCATGAACGCCTTGGCCTTGAGACCCAGCTCCGTGCCCTGAGAGATGTTGGCACGGAACAGGTCACCCGTGGAGATGTGCGGGATGTCCAGGTTCCTGGCAAGGAACGCGGCCTGCGTACCCTTGCCGGCACCGGGCGGTCCGACGAGGACGATTCGCATCAGCGGAGGAACCCTTCGTAATTGCGCTGCTGGAGCTGGCTCTCGATCTGCTTCACGGTCTCCAGCCCCACACCCACGATGATGAGGATGCTCGTCCCACCGAAGGGGAAGTTGGCATTGGCGCCACCGAAGCCTGCCAACGCCATCGTCGGCACAAGAGCGATCAGACCCAAGTACAGCGAGCCCGGCCAAGTGATCCGGTTGAGCACGTAGCTCAGATACTCGGCAGTAGGTCGACCAGCCCGGATACCCGGGATGAAGCCACCATACTTCTTCATGTTGTCGGCGACTTCCTCGGGGTTGAACGAGATCGCCACGTAGAAGAAGGCGAAGAACACGATCAGGAGGAAGTAGGCGGCGATGTAATACGGGTGGTCACCCTTGACGAAGTGGGCTTCGATCCAGGTCTTCCACCCTGCGGTGGAGTTCGAGAACTGCGCGACCAGCGCCGGGATGTACAGCAGCGACGAGGCGAAGATGACAGGAATCACACCCGCCTGGTTCACCTTCAACGGGATGTAAGTGGACGTTCCGCCGTAGGAGCGCCGGCCGATCATGCGCTTCGCGTACTGCACCGGGATGCGCCGCTGGGCCTGCTCGACGAAGACGACGAGGGCCACCATCACGAAGCCGATGAGGATGACGGTGCCGAACTCGATCCAGCCCTTGGCGAGCTTGCCGCTCTCCTTGATGGCCCAGAGGGCGCCGGGGAAGCCGGCGGCGATCGAGATGAACATCAGGATCGACATGCCGTTGCCGATGCCGCGGTCGGTGATGATCTCGCCGAGCCACATGACGATGCAGGTACCGGCGGTCATCGTGATGACCATGGTGGCGATGGTGAAGATCGACGGGTCGGGGACGACCTGGTCGGCCACCGAGCAGCCGCTGAAGAGCGCGCCGCTCTTGGCGGTGGCGACGAGACCGGTGCCCTGGAGGACCGCGAGGGCGACGGTCAGGTACCGGGTGTACTGCGTGATCTTGGCAGTGCCGGACTGACCCTCCTTCTTGAGGGCCTCGAGGCGCGGGATCACGACGGTCAGCAGCTGCAGGATGATGCTCGCCGTGATGTACGGCATGATGCCGAGCGCGAAGATGGTGATCTGCAGCAGCGCGCCGCCACTGAACATGTTGACCAGGCCGAACAGGCTGTTGTTGCCCTCGCTGGCCTGCTTGACACACTGCTGGACGGCCTCGTAGCTGACGCCGGGGACCGGGATGTGGGCCCCGAGGCGGTACAGCACGATGATGCCGAGCGTGAAGAGCAGCTTCTTGCGCAGGTCGGGCGTCTTGAACGCCCGGGCGAACGCGGTGAGCACGGTGCCTCCTGCGACCCCCGCGCTATGCGTCAAGGGTGACGGTCTTGAGGTTCGACGATTAGGTATCGGTCATCAATTCCGTGCGGGCATACCGCACGGAGCCTAGACAGTGCACGCCACCTTACCGGCGACCGTGCCCCCCTAGGAACGACCAATCGGGGATGCCCCATTTGAGAGGCATCCCCGATCGGATGTTCAAGCCATCGAGTCGTCTCAGACGAGCTCGGTGACGGTGCCGCCGGCGGCGACGATCTTGTCCTTGGCGGAGCCGGAGACGGCGTCAACCGAAACCTGCAGCGCCACGGTGATCTCGCCGGTGCCGAGCACCTTGACGAGCTGGTTCTTGCGAACCGCGCCCTTGGCGACCAGGTCGGCCACCGTGACCTCTCCACCCTCGGGGTAGAGAGCGCCGAGCTTGTCCAGGTTCACGACCTGGAACTCGGTGCGGAACGGGTTCTTGAAGCCCTTGAGCTTCGGCAGACGCATGTGGAGGGGCATCTGCCCACCCTCGAAGCGCTGCGGAACCTGGTAACGGGCCTTGGTGCCCTTGGTACCACGACCGGCCGTCTTACCCTTGGACGCCTCACCACGACCCACACGGGTCTTCGCGGTCTTGGCGCCCGGGGCGGGACGGAGGTTGTGGGCCTTCAGCGGGTTGGTCTCCGCCATGTCAGTCAACCTCCTCGACCGTCACGAGGTGGCGGACGGTGTGCACCATGCCGCGGAACTCGGGGCGGTCCTCCTTGACAACCACGTCGTTGACCTTCTTGAGGCCGAGCGAGCGCAGGGTGTCGCGGTGGTTCTGCTTGCTGCCGATGTACGACTTCGTCTGCGTGACCTTGAGGCGAGCCATTACGCACCCGCCCCGGCACGCGCACGGAGCAGAGCCGCGGGAGCGACGTCCTCGAGGGGCAGACCACGGCGAGCCGCGATCTCCTCGGGACGCTGCAGGCCCTTCAGGGCCTCCACGGTCGCGTGCACGATGTTGATCGCGTTGTCGGAGCCGAGCGACTTCGACAGGATGTCGTGAACGCCGGCGCACTCGAGCACGGCACGCACCGGGCCACCGGCGATGACGCCGGTACCGGGGGAAGCCGGCTTGAGCAGGACGACGCCCGCGGCCTTCTCGCCCTGGATCGGGTGAGGGATGGTGCCCTGGATGCGGGGAACCTTGAAGAAGTTCTTCTTGGCTTCCTCGACGCCCTTGGCGATGGCCGCGGGAACTTCCTTGGCCTTGCCGTAACCGACACCTACGGTGCCGTCACCGTCGCCCACCACGACCAGCGCGGTGAAGCTGAAGCGGCGACCACCCTTGACAACCTTGGCGACGCGGTTGATCGCGACAACGCGCTCAACGTACGCGGTCTTCTCGGCGGCAGCGCCACCGTCGCGGCCCTTCCGGTCCCGCCGCTCGCCGCCACCGGCACCGCTCCCGCGGCGCTGGGGTCCAGCCATTGGATTACCTCTCTCTGTTACGTCCGTTAGTCCCGGAACCGGGGCTTAGAACTTCAGCCCGGCTTCGCGGGCGGCGTCAGCCAGAGCGGCAATGCGCCCGGCGTACCTGTTGCCACCACGGTCGAACACGACAGCCTCGACGCCGGCGGCCTTGGCGCGCTCGGCGACCAGGGAACCGACCTGCTTGGCCTGCGCGGACTTGTCGCCCTCGCCACCGCGGATCGACGCGTCCAGGGTCGACGCCGACGCAAGGGTGTGACCCTTGAGGTCGTCGATGACCTGAGCGGTGATGCCGCGGTTCGAGCGCGTCACGACGAGGCGCGGACGCTCCGCCGTACCCGACACGCTCTTGCGGATGCGGATGTGGCGGCGAGCCTTGGCGGCACGCTTGTAAGCGTCGCCCTTGGCGATCTTCACACCGTATGCCATGGCTTACTTACCAGCCTTTCCGACCTTGCGGCGGATGACCTCACCGGCGTACTTGACGCCCTTGGCCTTGTACGGGTCGGGCTTCCGCAGCTTGCGGATGTTCGCCGCGACCTCGCCGACCTTCTGCTTGTCGATGCCCTCGACCGAGAACTTGGTCGGCGACTCGACCTTGAACGAGATGCCCTCGGGCGCCTCGACCAGGATCGGGTGGCTGTAGCCGAGCTGGAACTCCAGGTTGGAGCCCTTCGCGGCCACGCGGTAACCGACACCGCTGATCTCGAGCGCCTTCACGTAACCCTGGGTCACACCGGTGATCATGTTGGCCACCAGCGTGCGGGACAGGCCGTGAAGGGCCTTGTTCTGACGCTCGTCGTTCGGACGGTTGACGTTGAGCACGCCATCCTCGCCCTTAACGATCTCGATCGGCGCGGCGACGGTGTGGCTCAGGGTGCCCTTGGAACCCTTCACCGTGACCGTGCGGCCCTCGATGGTGACGTCCACGCCGGCGGGAACCTGGATAGGCAGCTTGCCAATACGCGACATGAGCTTTCCTTCCTTTCCCGACTACCAGACGTAGGCGAGGACTTCCCCACCTACGCCCTTCTTGCCTGCCTGCTGGCCGGTCAGGAGACCGTGGGACGTGGAGATGATCGCCACGCCCAGGCCGCCGAGGACCTTCGGCAGGTTGGTGGACTTCGCGTAAACCCGGAGGCCGGGCTTCGAGATCCGCTTGATGCCCGCGATGGAGCGCTCACGGTTCGGACCGAACTTGAGCTCGAGGACGAGGTTCTTGCCGACCTCGGCGTCCTCGACCTTCCAGCCCGTGATGAAGCCCTCCTGCTGGAGGATTTCCGCGATGTGAGACTTGATCTTGCTGTGCGGCATCGTCACGGAGTCGTGGTATGCCGAGTTCGCGTTACGCAGACGAGTCAGCATGTCCGCGATCGGATCAGTCATGGTCATGAATTGGCCTTCGGCCTCTCTCGCCGGGGTTTCCTGTATGCGCCATCCCTCTCCCCACACAGGGGCGGGACGGGTGCGGCGCGGGGACCTACGGCGTAGTAAGTCGTACGGGCGGCGGACGCCCAACCCCACTAGCCTAAGGCATGCGGGGGTGGGCTTCCGCCGACCCAATGCTTACCGAGAGTCTCAGGTAATCCCTAACGTCCTATGGACGGGAGGGAGTTACCAGGAGCTCTTGGTCACGCCCGGCAGCTCGCCACGGTGAGCCATCTCACGAAGGCACACGCGGCACAGGCCGAACTTGCGGTACACGGAGTGGGGACGACCACAGCGCTGGCAGCGCGTGTAGCCACGCACGCCGAACTTGGGCTTGCGGGCAGCCTTCGCGATGAGAGCCTTCTTCGCCATCTCGCTTACGCCTCCTTGAACGGGAAGCCGAGGTGACGCAGAAGGGCACGGCCCTCGTCGTCGTTGGTCGCCGTGGTCACCACGGTGATGTCCATACCCCGGACACGGTCGATCTTGTCCTGGTCGATCTCGTGGAACATGACCTGCTCCGTGAGACCGAAGGTGTAGTTGCCACGCCCGTCGAACTGCTTGGGGGACAGACCACGGAAGTCGCGGATGCGCGGAAGCGCGAGCGACAGGGTGCGGTCGAGGAACTCCCACATGCGGTCGCCACGGAGGGTGACGTGCGCACCGATCGGCTGACCCTCACGCAGCTTGAACTGCGCGATGGACTTGCGGGCCTTGGTGATGGCCGGCTTCTGACCGGTGATGGTGGTCAGGTCACGGACGGCACCGTCCATGAGCTTCGAGTCACGGGCGGCGTCGCCGACACCCATGTTGACCACGATCTTCACGAGGCCGGGGATCTGCATGACGTTCTCGTAGGAGAACTCCTCACGCAGCTTGCCCGCGATCTCCTCGCGGTACTTCGTCTTGAGACGCGGAGTGGTGGTAGCCATCAGATGTCCTCACCCGTCCGCTTGGCAACGCGGATCTTGTTGCCCTCGTCGTCGAAGCGGTAACCGACACGCGTGACGACC
The DNA here is from genome assembly GCF_055584185.1 of Streptomyces sp. NPDC104202. Lineage (NCBI taxonomy): Bacteria > Bacillati > Actinomycetota > Actinomycetes > Kitasatosporales > Streptomycetaceae > Streptomyces > Streptomyces sp. NPDC104202. The sequence continues at coordinate 102,506 of NZ_JBVJMN010000009.1, forward strand.
TTCTTGCCGTCCTTCTCCACGACCAGCTGGACGTTGGAGACGTGGACCGGAGCCTCGGTCGTGACGATGCCACCGGCCTGCGACGGGCCGGCCTTGGTGTGCTTCTTGACCCGGTTGACACCCTCGACGAGGACGCGGTTCTCGCGGGGGAAGGCCGTGATGACCTTGCCCTGCTTGCCCTTGTCCTTACCGGTGATGACCTGGACCAGGTCGCCCTTCTTGATCTTCATGCTTACAGCACCTCCGGCGCGAGCGAGATGATCTTCATGAACTTCTTCTCGCGCAGCTCACGGCCGACCGGGCCGAAGATACGGGTGCCACGAGGGTCGCCGTCGTTCTTGAGAATGACAGCGGCGTTCTCGTCGAAGCGGATGTACGAGCCGTCCTGGCGGCGGCGCTCCTTGACGGTGCGAACGATGACCGCCTTGACGACGTCACCCTTCTTCACGTTGCCACCGGGGATCGCGTCCTTGACGGTGGCGACGATGACGTCACCGATGCCCGCGTAGCGGCGACCCGAGCCACCGAGAACACGGATGCAAAGGATCTCCTTGGCACCAGTGTTGTCGGCGACACGCAGTCGCGACTCCTGCTGGATCACGTCTATCTCCTGATTTGTCTGCCGGTTCCCGGCCGGGGCTTCGCAAGGAAGCCCCGGCCGAGCCTGGCGGAACGAACTTGAAGGGTTACCCCTACAAGAATTACTTGGCCTTCTCGAGGATCTCGATGACGCGCCAGTGCTTCGTGGCGGACAGCTTCCGGGTCTCCATCAGGAGGACGCGGTCGCCGATGCCGGCAGCGTTCTGCTCGTCGTGAGCCTTGAGCTTGTTCGTACGGCGGATGACCTTGCCGTACAGCGCGTGCTTGACGCGGTCCTCGACAGCGACGACGACGGTCTTGTCCATCTTGTCGCTGACGACCAGGCCCTCGCGGACCTTGCGAGCGTTGCGCTCGGTCTTCTCAGTCACGTTGCTCTCGCTCATCAGGCGTTCTCCACCGTCTCGATGCCCAGCTCACGCTCACGCATCAGGGTGTAGATCCGGGCGATGTCCTTACGGACGGACTTGAGCCGACCGTGGTTCTCGAGCTGACCCGTCGCCGCCTGGAAGCGGAGGTTGAACAGCTCTTCCTTGGCCTCGCGGAGCTTGTTGAGAAGCTCCTCGTTGCCCAGCTCGCGCAGCTCGGACGCCTTGGTACCGGCCGACATCACAGCTCACCTGCTTCGCGCTTCACGATCTTGCACTTCATCGGCAGCTTGTGGGCCGCACGGGTGAGGGCCTCGCGCGCGATCTTCTCGTTCGGGTAGGACAGTTCGAACATCACCCGACCCGGCTTGACGTTCGCGATCCACCACTCCGGAGAACCCTTACCGGAACCCATGCGGGTCTCGGCGGGCTTCTTCGTCAGCGGGCGGTCCGGGTAGATGTTGATCCAGACCTTGCCGCCACGCTTGATGTGGCGGGTCATCGCGATACGAGCCGCCTCGATCTGGCGGTTGGTCACGTACGCCGGCGTGAGGGCCTGAATGCCGTACTCGCCGAACGCAACCTGCGTACCACCCTTGCTGGCGCCGGAGCGCTTCGGGTGGTGCTGCTTGCGGTGCTTGACCCTACGGGGGATCAGCATTTCGGTCAGGCCTCCGTTCCGGTGCTCTCAGCCGGAGCGGCAGCGGCGGCGGGAGCCTCGGCCTTGGGGGCCTCGGCAGCCGGCGCGGACTGCTGCTGCGGCTTGCGGCCGCGGCCGCCACGCTCGCCACCGCGGCCACCACGGCCGGCCGGGCGGTCGCCAGCGCCGGCACCACGGGCCGGGCGGTTACCCGCACGGGCCGCAGCGTTCTCGGCGCGGACCTCGGCGATGTTCTTGACGTCGCCCTTGTAGATCCAGACCTTCACGCCAATGCGACCGAAGGTCGTCTTGGCCTCGAAGAAGCCGTAGTCCACGTTCGCGCGGAGCGTGTGCAGCGGCACACGACCCTCGCGGTAGAACTCGGAGCGGGACATCTCGGCGCCGCCGAGACGACCGCCACACTGGATCTTGATGCCCTTGGCGCCGGCCTTCATCGTGCCCTGCATGCTCTTACGCATGGCGCGACGGAAGGAGACGCGGGAGGAGAGCTGCTCGGCGACGGCCTGAGCGACCAGCTGGGCGTCCATCTCGGGGTTCTTGACCTCGAGGATGTTCAGCTGGACCTGCTTGCCCGTGAGCTTCTCGAGGTCACCGCGGATGCGGTCGGCCTCGGCGCCACGGCGGCCGATGACGATGCCGGGACGCGCGGTGTGGATGTCCACCCGCACGCGGTCACGGGTGCGCTCGATCTCAACCTTCGAGATGCCGGCGCGCTCCATGCCGGACGTCATCATCCGACGGATGGCGACGTCTTCCTTGACGTAGTCCTTGTACAGCTTGTCGGCGTACCAGCGGGACTTGAAGTCCGTGGTGATGCCGAGCCGGAACCCATGCGGGTTAACCTTCTGGCCCATTACCGGGTTCCTTCCTTGCTGCTGACGACCACGGTGATGTGGCTGGTCCGCTTACGGATCCGGTAGGCACGGCCCTGAGCACGCGGACGGAACCGCTTCAGGGTCGGGCCCTCATCCACGTACGCCTCGCTGATGACCAGCGAAGAGGCGTCGGTGTGGTCGTAGTTGTGCGCGGCGTTGGCAATGGCGCTGTCCAGCACCTTGCCGACCGGCACGCTCGCGGCCTGCGGGGCGAAACGCAGGACCGCCTGAGCCTCCGTGGCATCCATGCCACGGATAAGGTCCACCACGCGGCGGGCCTTCATGGGCGTGACGCGGATGTACCGCGCCTGGGCCCTGGCTTCCATGGTTGTCCTTCCAGTGTCTGTCATGGTCATTCCACCCCGCTACTAGCGGCGCTTCGACTTCCGGTCGTCCTTCACGTGACCCCGGAAGGTGCGCGTCGGCGAGAACTCGCCGAGCTTGTGGCCGACCATCGACTCGGTGACAAACACCGGAATGTGGGTCTTGCCGTTGTGCACCGCGATCGTGTGGCCGAGCATGGCCGGGATGATCATCGAGCGACGGGACCAGGTCTTGATGACGTTCTTGGTACCGGCTTCGTTCTGGGCGTCCACCTTCTTGACGAGGTGGCCGTCGACGAAGGGTCCCTTCTTGAGACTGCGCGGCATCTAAACCCGCTCCTAGCGCTTCTTGTTCGTCTTGCGGCGGCGGACGATGTACTTGCTCGAAGCCTTCTTCGGCGAGCGAGTACGACCCTCCTTCTGACCCCACGGGGAGACCGGGTGACGACCACCGGAGGTCTTGCCCTCACCACCACCGTGCGGGTGGTCGACCGGGTTCATCGCCACACCGCGAACGGTCGGGCGAACGCCCAGCCAGCGCTTGCGGCCGGCCTTGCCCCAGTTGATGTTCGACTGCTCGGCGTTGCCGACCTCGCCGATGGTGGCGCGGCAGCGGGCGTCGACGAGACGGATCTCACCGGACGGCATACGAAGGTGGGCCATCGTGCCCTCCTTCGCCAGCAGCTGCACGGAGGCACCAGCGGAGCGCGCGAACTTGGCGCCGCCACCGGGACGGAGCTCGATCGCGTGGATCGTGGTACCGACCGGGATGTTGCGGAGCGCCAGGTTGTTGCCGGGCTTGATGTCAGCGCCGGGGCCGTTCTCGACGCGGTCACCCTGCGTCAGACCCTTGGGGGCGATGATGTAGCGCTTCTCGCCGTCCAGGTAGTGGAGCAGCGCGATGCGCGCGGTGCGGTTGGGGTCGTACTCGATGTGAGCGACCTTGGCCGGCACGCCGTCCTTGTCGTGACGACGGAAGTCGATCACGCGGTAGGCGCGCTTGTGGCCGCCACCCTGGTGTCGAACCGTGATCCGACCGGTGTTGTTACGGCCGCCCTTGCTGTGCAGGGGGCGGACCAGCGACTTCTCCGGCGTGGACCGCGTGATCTCGACGAAGTCGGCTACGGAGGAGCCACGACGGCCCGGCGTAGTCGGCTTGTACTTGCGGATTCCCATTTCTCAGTCCTCGTCCGATTCCGGACGATCCAGACCGCCGTTAGGCGGTCGGACCGCCGAAGATGTCGATACGGTTGCCCTCAGCAAGGGTCACGATGGCGCGCTTGGTGTCCTTGCGCTTGCCGAAACCGGCCTTGGTGCGCTTGCGCTTGCCCTGGCGGTTGATCGTGTTGACCCCGGTGACCTTGACCGAGAAGACCGCCTCGACGGCCTGCTTGATCTGGGTCTTGTTGGAGCCAGGCGCGACGATGAACGTGTACTTGTTCTCGTCCAGCAGGGCGTAGCTCTTCTCCGAGACGACCGGCTTGACGAGAATGTCGCGCGGGTCCGAGAAGGTCTTGCTGGTGACGACGGCCTCAGTCATCAGGCGTCGCTCCCTTCGGTCTCAGCGGTCTGGGGGCCAGACACGAAGGACTCGAGGGCGGCCTGGGTGAAGACCACGTCGTCAGAGACGATCACGTCGTACGTGTTGAGCTGGCCCGGCTCCAGGATGTGCACCTGGGGCAGGTTACGAGCGGACAGCCACGCGGCCTCGTCGGAGCGCTCGGCGACCAGGAGCAGGTTCTTGCGCTCCGAGATCTTGCCGAACAGCGTCTTCGCGGCCTTGGTGGAGACCTCACCCTCGACCACGCCGGTGACGACGTGGATGCGGGAGTGGTTGGCCCGGTCCGAGAGGGCACCGCGGAGGGCGGCGGCCTTCATCTTCTTCGGGGTCCGCTGCGAGTAGTCACGCGGCACGGGACCGTGCACGACGCCACCACCGGCGAACTGCGGGGCGCGGGTCGAGCCCTGACGGGCGCGGCCGGTGCCCTTCTGGCGGTAAGGCTTCTTGCCACCACCACGGACTTCGCCACGGGTCTTGGTCTTGTGCGTGCCCTGACGGGCCGCGGCCAGCTGCGCGACGACGACCTGGTGGATCAGCGGAACGCTGACCTTGGCGCCGAAGATCTCCGCGGGGAGCTCGACGGTCCCGGCCTTGTCGCCTGCCGGCGAAAGGATGTCAATGGTGCTCATCGGTTCCTCAAACCCCCTTGGCCGCGGTGCGGACCAGGACGAGGCCACCGTTGGGGCCGGGGACGGCGCCCTTGATGAGCAGCAGACCCTTCTCGGCGTCAACGGCGTGGACGGTCAGGTTCTGGGTGGTCACACGCTCGTTGCCCATGCGACCGGCCATGCGCATGCCCTTGAAGACGCGGCCCGGGGTGGCGCAGCCACCGATCGAACCCGGCTTGCGGTGCACGCGGTGGGCACCGTGCGATGCCTTGCCACCACGGAAGTTGTGGCGCTTCATGACACCGGCGAAGCCCTTGCCCTTGCTCTTACCGGTGACGTCGACCTTCACGCCGGCCTCGAAGAGCTCGGCGGTGATCTCCTGGCCGAGCGTGTACTCGGAGGCGTCGGCGGTGCGGAGCTCCACCAGGTGGCGGCGCGGGGTGACGTCGGCCTTGGCGAAGTGGCCCTTGAGGGGCTTGTTCACCTTGCGCGGGTCGATCTCGCCGAAGGCGATCTGGACCGACTCGTAGCCGTCGACGTCGTTCGTACGCACCTGGGTCACGACATTCGGGCCGGCCTTGACGACGGTCACCGGGACGACCCGGTTGTTCTCGTCCCAGACCTGCGTCATGCCGAGCTTCTCGCCCAGGATGCCCTTGATGTTCTTAGCCATCTGCGCGCCCTCAGAGCTTGATCTCGATGTCGACGCCCGCCGGAAGGTCGAGACGCATGAGCGAGTCAACCGTCTTCGGCGTGGGGTCGAGGATGTCGATGAGGCGCTTGTGCGTGCGCATCTCGAAGTGCTCGCGCGAGTCCTTGTACTTGTGCGGCGACTTGATGACGCAGTACACGTTCTTCTCAGTGGGCAGCGGCACCGGGCCCGCGACCGACGCACCAGTGCGGGTCACCGTCTCGACGATCTTCTTCGCCGAGGAGTCGATGACCTCGTGGTCGTAGGCCTTGAGCCGGATGCGGATCTTCTGTCCCGCCATGGCTACTAGTAGTCCTTTGTCTCGTAACGCTCTGACATCCCGGTCGGTTCGCGTCCTACCTCCGACCCACGCGGTCGGGCGTGTCGCACTCCCTCTACGCAGAAATCCCTGAGGATTTCCCAACCAAGGGGGTGCGGTCACCATGACCGCGAGTCGGGGGCGGAACACCCACCGGGAGCCTGGCCGGCACCCCGCTGACACTTCCCAGAAGATTCCCGTACGTCCGTCCCTGAGCAGGGACGACGAGTACTGTGGGACTCGCTTCCGGTCCTCCCGACGGGAGGCGTGCAGCATCGGCACTCAACCGAGCAACCCCGACAGTCTGCCATACGCGACCTTCTCGCCGCCAATCGGGATCGAAGACTGTACCCCACGTCACGTGACGCCAAGCGTCGAGGCGCACCCGGCGTCCTCCCGGACCCCCCTCAGCCCAACCTCCGCGCCCGCTCCGTGAGATGACGCCGCTCCGGCGCGCTCGTCGTCCGGCGGGCCGCCTCCCGGTACGCCACGGCGGCCGCCGGGCCGTCGCCGAGGAGTTCGAGCAGGTGGGCGCGGGTCGCGAGCAGCCGGTGGCTGCGGGCCAGGCGCGGGTCGGCCGCCAGCTCCTCCAGCAGGTCGAGACCGGCCCGGGGTCCCCGGACCATGGCGAGGGCGACGGCCCGGTTGAGGGTGATCATCGGGTTCGGCCCGGTGCGTTCGAGGAGCTCGTACAGGGCGAGGATCTGGGGCCAGTCGGTGTCCCCGGCGGTCGGCGCCTCGTCGTGCACGGCGGCGATCGCCGCCTGGAGCTGGTACGGGCCGATCAGACCCCGCGGCAGCGCGCGGCTGATCAGCGCGACGCCCTCCTCGACCAGCCCGGTGTCCCAGCTCCCCCGGTCCTGCTCCGCGAGCGGGACCAGCTCGCCGTGCGGCCCGGTGCGGGCCGGGCGGCGGGCGTCGGTGAGGAGCATCAGGGCCAGCAGCCCCGCCGTCTCGGGGTCCTCCGGGACCAGCCCGTGCAGCAGCCTGGTGAGCCGGATCGCCTCGGCCGACAGCTCGGGCACGGTGAGGTCGTCGCCGCCGCTGGCCGTGTAGCCCTCGTTGAAGACCAGGTACAGCACGTGCCGCACCTCGGCGAGCCGGGCGGTGCGGTCCTCGCCCTCGGGCTGCGCCAGCGACCATCCGCCGGCCCTGATCGTCTGCTTCGCCCGGCTGATCCGCTGCGCCATGGTCGGCTCGGGGACCAGGAAGGCCGCGGCGATCTGCGCGGTGGTGAGGCCGCCGACGGCCCGCAGCGTGAGCGCGATCCGGCTGGGCGGCGACAGGTCGGGGTGACAGCAGAGGAAGAGCAGGGACAGGGAGTCGTCCCGGTCGGCGCCCGGGGCGTCGTCCGCGGCGGGCGCCAGCAGCGCGGAGTCCGGGGTGGCGAGCGCCACGGCGTCCTCGCGGCGGCGCCGGGCGGCCTCGCTGCGCACCAGGTCCACGTACCGGCGGGCCGCGACGGTCAGCAGCCACCCGCGCGGATGGCCGGGGACCCCGCCGCCGGGCCACTGCTGGGCGGCCGCGAGCAGCGCCTCCTGGACGGCGTCCTCGCACAGGTCGAAGTCGCCGTACCGCCGGACGAGCGCGCCGAGGACCCGCGGCGCGTGGGCGCGCAGCAGGTCCTCGACCTCGGCGGAGCCGCTCACACGTCCGCCGCGGACTCGTGCAGGACCGGCCAGAGCTCGACGGGGTCGACGTCCGCGAAGGGCATGTCCGCGGCGATCTCCTGGGCCCGCTCCAGGCTGTCGCAGTCCAGCAGGTAGAAGCTGGCCAGGTACTCCTTGGTCTCCAGGTACGGGCCGTCGGTGACGACCGGCGCGCCGGCCTCGCGGCGGACGAGCTGGGCCGCGGCGGCGTCGGCGAGGCCGTAGGCGCCGACCAGTTCGCCGGTCTCCCGGTACCGGCGGTTGAAGGCCTCCTGGCGGGCGATCGCCTCGGGCCAGGCGTCGGCCGGGAAGGAGTCCCACTTCGCCTGGTTGCCGTAGATCATCGCGACGTACTTCATCTCGGGTGTCCTCCCCGTTCCGCGCGCCCCACCGGCGCGCCGTCACCCCTGGGTCGGAGCCGACGGCGCCGGCTCGACACCGGGCCGCGGACTTTTTCCGGAGATCTTCTCCCGGGACGCGGTCCGCGCGCCGAAGGGCTCGCCCGAACACAACCACGAGGGTCGTACGGCCGTCTTGCAGAGGACCGACGCACCCGAAGGGACGGACACCTCCCGTGACCCCAGCTCCTCGCCGCCGGACGGTGCTCGCCGCAGCCGTCGCGGTCTCCGCGGCCGCCGCCGGCTGCTCCGTCCCGGAGCCGCGCAGGGCCGCCCCGAGCGCCGATCCCGCGCCCGGCAAGCCGGTGGCGCGGGCCGGTGAACGGCGGGCGCTGCTCCTGCAGTTCTGCGCGCACCCGGACGACGACCTGTACTTCATGAACCCGGACACGCAGCGGCTGCTCGACGCCGGGGTCCCACTGGTCTCCGTGTACGTGACGGCGGGCGAGCACACCGGGCGCAACAGGATCGCCGGGATGCCCCCCGCTCCCCCGGACCGGGCCGCCTACTCCGCCGCCCGTCACCAGGGACTGCGGCAGGCGTACGCCACCGCGCTGGGGCTCGGGATGTTCACGCCCTGGCGCCGGGAGACGCTCCCGCTGCCCGGCGGGCGGCTCGCGGAGGTCGACACGCTCACGCACGGCACGCGCCGGGTCGAGCTGGTCTTCCTGAACCTGCCGATGCACACGACCCGCCGCTACATGGCGGTCCCGGCGCTCTGGCACGACCGCGCCCTGGAGCTGCGCACCCATCTGCCGGCGGGCTCGCCGGTGACGCGCGCCGACGCCTACGACTACGACGGGCTGATCGACGCGCTGACCGGGCTGCTGCGGCGCCACCGGCCGACCGTGGTGCACACCCTGGACCCGGACCCGGACCTCCAGCACAGCGACGAGGCCACCCGGCAGCGGGACTCCGAGCAGCCGGGGTACGCCGATCACGGCGACCACACGGCCGTCGCCTCCTTCACCTGGGCCGCGCTGAACCGCTGGGTCGCCGAGTCCGTGCGGGACGGCTCCCCGATACCGGCGTTCACGGCGACCGCCTTCCGCGGCTACTACAACCGCCACTGGCCCAAGAACCTCCCGCCGCGGCTGCTGGCGGAGAAGGCCGCACGGCTGGTGCCGTACGGCGGGGACCCGTCCTGGGAGTGCGGCAACCCCTCGGGCTGCGGCGACTACGGCGTCGGCGGCGACCGGCCGCTGACCAACCGCAAGGGCTGGGTCCGCTCCACCCACCACCGCTGGCCCGGGGCACGCCCGGTGCTCGCCGCGGAGCCGGGCGGCCGCCTCGCCGCGTACGGCGTCCTCGGTCTGCGCGCGGTCCGCTGGCGCGAGACGGGGCCGGCCGGCACGCGCGGGGCCTCGGTGCCCGCCGGCGGCTGGGGCGAGCCGGAGGACCTCGGCGGCGGGCCACTCGCCCCGGCGCTCGGCTCGGCGGTGCTCGGCGACGGCCGGGTGCTGCTCTTCGGGGTGCGGTTCGCCGCCCTCGACGGCCACGGCGGGAGCAACCGGCGCGAGGTGGTGCTCCTGGAGCAGCGCTCCCCCGGCGGCCCGTTCCTCGCCTGGCGCGGGCTCGGCGACCCGGAGCGCGGGGACGACGACCGGGGGCGCCGGATCGGCGCGCCGGTGGCGGTCGCGGCCCCGGACGGCCGGGTGCACCTCTTCCTCCGCGACGCGGCCAAGGGCGTCTCCACCCGCGTGCGGGCCGCCGACGGCTCCTGGGGGCCCTGGCGGGCCCTGCCGGGGGACGCCGAGGTCCAGGACGGCCTCGCCGTCTCGCTGGACGCGGCGGGCCGGGTGCACCTGTACGCACCGGGGCGGGAGTCCGTGCGCCACTGGGTGGACGGGGTGGAGCGGCCGGGGCGTGCGCCGCTCTCGGGGTCGACGGTGGCGTCGGCCGGGGGCGAGCTGTTCCACCGGCCGCCGGCCGCGGCCGCGCTGCTCGGTCCGGCGGGCGACGCCGGGCTCGACGGGTTCGGGGACGTGGTCGCCGCGCGGTCGGCGGCGCTCGGCACCGTGCTGCTCGGCAGGGCGGAGGACGGCCGGGTCCGGGTGCGGGCCGGCGGCCGGCTGCTGACCCGGACGGAGGGGCCGGCCGCGGTGTCGGCCGCCCTGCACCTGGACGCGGGCGGCGTCACCGTGGTGGGCCTCGGACCGAACGGGCACCCCTGGAGCTGGCGGCCCGCGAGCCCGGCATGATCGGCGAGACGCCCCCGGGGGACCGGGAACGCGAGAAGGCCCCGCACCGTACGGTGCGGGGCCTTCCCCTTACTGCTCAGCGGCTCCGGGGAGCCACCAGGTCACATCGAGATCAGGCAGTGATCTTGACGACCTGGCCGGCGCCGACGGTCCGGCCACCCTCACGGATGGCGAACTTGAGGCCCTCCTCCATGGCGATGGGCTGGATCAGCTCAACGCTCATGGCGGTGTTGTCGCCCGGCATGACCATCTCGGTGCCCTCGGGGAGGGTCACGACGCCGGTCACGTCCGTGGTACGGAAGTAGAACTGCGGGCGGTAGTTGTTGAAGAACGGGGTGTGACGGCCACCCTCGTCCTTCGACAGGATGTAGGCCTGGGCCTCGAAGTTCGTGTGCGGCGTGACCGAACCCGGCTTGATGATGACCTGGCCGCGCTCGACGTCCTCGCGCTTGATGCCACGGAGGAGCAGACCGACGTTCTCACCGGCCTGGCCCTCGTCGAGCAGCTTGCGGAACATCTCGATGCCGGTGACCGTGGTGGTGGTCTTCTCGGTCTTGATGCCGATGATGTCGACGGTCTCGTTGACCTTGAGGACACCACGCTCGATACGACCGGTGACGACGGTGCCACGACCGGTGATCGTGAAGACGTCCTCGATCGGCATCAGGAACGGCTTGTCGACGTCACGCTCGGGCTGCGGGATGGACTCGTCCACCGCGTGCATGAGGCCGAGGAGCTTCTCGCCCCACTCCTTGTCGCCCTCGAGGGCCTTGAGCGCCGAGACACGGACGACCGGAAGGTCGTCGCCCGGGAACTCGTACTCGGAGAGGAGCTCACGGACCTCGAGCTCGACGAGCTCCAGGATCTCCTCGTCGTCCACCATGTCGGCCTTGTTCAGGGCGACGACGATGTACGGAACGCCGACCTGGCGGGCCAGGAGCACGTGCTCCTTGGTCTGCGGCATCGGGCCGTCGGTGGCGGCGACCACGAGGATGGCGCCGTCCATCTGCGCGGCACCCGTGATCATGTTCTTGATGTAGTCAGCGTGACCCGGGCAGTCGACGTGCGCGTAGTGACGCGACTCCGTCTGGTACTCGACGTGCGCGATCGAGATGGTGATACCGCGCTGGCGCTCCTCGGGAGCCTTGTCGATCTGGTCGAAGGCCGAGGCCTCGTTCAGGTCCGGGTACGCGTCGTGCAGCACCTTGGTAATGGCGGCCGTGAGGGTCGTCTTACCGTGGTCGATGTGACCGATGGTGCCGATGTTGACGTGCGGCTTAGTCCGCTCGAACTTTGCCTTCGCCACTTGATCCTCCTGCGGAGTGGTTCTGTACGCCTTGCTTCATCGGCGCCAGGTGATCTTTGCTGGGATGCCAGTGCGCCGGGGCCGATTTCTCGGGGTTCCGAGGTCGAAACCCCGGCGACTGGTGTCAAGCCTAAAGCGTGAACTCGGGAGAGTTACTCGCCCTTGGCCTTCGCGATGATCTCCTCGGCGACGTTCCGCGGAACCTCGGCGTAGGAGTCGAACTGCATCGAGTAGCTTGCGCGACCCGAGGTCTTGCTGCGGAGGTCGCCGACGTAGCCGAACATCTCCGAGAGGGGCACGAGGCCCTTCACGACGCGGGCGCCGCTGCGCTCCTCCATGGCCTGGATCTGGCCACGGCGGGAGTTGATGTCGCCGATGACCTCACCCATGTAGTCCTCGGGCGTGGTGACCTCGACGGACATCATGGGCTCGAGGATGACCGGCGAAGCCTTCCGCGCGGCCTCCTTGAAGGCCTGCGAACCGGCGATCTTGAACGCCAGCTCGGAGGAGTCGACCTCGTGGTAGCCACCGTCGAGAAGAATGACGCGAACGCCCGTCATCTCGTAGCCGGCCAGGATGCCGAACTGCATGGCCTCCTGCGCACCCGCGTCGACCGAAGGGATGTACTCCTTCGGGATGCGGCCACCGGTGACCTTGTTCACGAACTCGTACGAGGCGTCGCCGCCCTCGATGGGCTCGATCGCGATCTGCACCTTGGCGAACTGACCGGTACCACCGGTCTGCTTCTTGTGGGTGTAGTCAAGTCGCTCGACGGCCTTGCGGATCGTCTCGCGGTACGCGACCTGCGGCTTGCCGACGTTCGCCTCGACCTTGAACTCGCGACGCATGCGGTCGACGAGGATGTCGAGGTGAAGCTCGCCCATACCACCGATGATGGTCTGGCCGGTCTCCTCGTCCGAGTGCACCTGGAAGGAGGGGTCCTCCTCCGCGAGACGCTGGATGGCGACACCCAGCTTCTCCTGGTCACCCTTGGACTTGGGCTCGATCGCGACCTGAATGACCGGCGCCGGGAAGTCCATGGACTCCAGGATGACCGGGTTCTTCTCGTCGCACAGCGTCTCACCGGTGGTGGTCTGCTTCAGGCCCATGACGGCGACGATGTCGCCGGCGCCCACCGAGTCGATCTCCTCACGCTTGTTCGCGTGCATGCGGTAGATCTTGCCGATGCGCTCCTTCTTGCCCTTGACGGAGTTCAGCACCGCGGTGCCGGCCTCCAGGCGACCGGAGTAGATCCGGACGAAGGTGAGCTTGCCGAGGTGCGGGTCGCTCGCGATCTTGAACGCGAGGGCCGACAGCGGCTCGTCGTCGGACGGCTTGCGCTTGACGACCAGCTCCGCGTCCTTGACGTCGTGGCCCTCGATGGCCTCGACGTCCAGGGGGGAGGGGAGGTAGCGCACGACCGCGTCGAGCAGGGGCTGGACGCCCTTGTTCTTGAACGCGGTGCCACAGAAGACGGGGGTGACCGTCTTCTCGCCGCCACCCTTGCCGGAGGCGATGGTGATGCGACGGACGGCAGCGTAGAGCTGCTCCTCGGTGGGCTCGACGCCCTCGAGGAAGAGCTCCATGAGCTCCTCGTCGTTCTCGGCGACGGTCTCGACCAGCTTGGCGCGCCACTCTTCGGCGAGCTCGGTGTGCGAGGCCGGGATGTCGACGACGTCGTACATCTCGCCCTTGCTGGCCTCGGCGGACCAGACGAGGGCCTTCATGCGGACGAGGTCGACGACGCCCTGGAAGTCCATCTCGGCGCCGATCGGGAGCTGCATGACGATCGGGACGGCGCCGAGGCGCTCCACGATCATGTCGACGCAGCGGAGGAACTCGGCACCCGTACGGTCGAGCTTGTTGACGAAGCAGATGCGCGGAACGCCGTAGCGGTCCGCCTGACGCCAGACAGTCTCGGACTGGGGCTCGACACCGGCCACGCCGTCGAACACGGTCACGGCACCGTCGAGCACGCGCAGCGAACGCTCCACCTCGACGGTGAAGTCGACGTGGCCCGGCGTGTCGATGATGTTGATCGTGTGATCGACGTTCTCGAGCGGCCAGTGGCAGGTCGTCGCGGCGGACGTGATGGTGATGCCGCGCTCCTGCTCCTGCTCCATCCAGTCCATCGTGGCAGCGCCGTCGTGGACTTCACCGATCTTGTACGAGACGCCGGTGTAGAACAGGATCCGCTCGGTGGTGGTCGTCTTGCCCGCGTCGATGTGCGCCATGATGCCGATGTTGCGCACCTTGGCAAGGTCAAGCGAAGTGGTAGCCATATCGGCTCAGTCTTCTCTCGGTCTCGATGTGGGTTGCGACTACCAGCGGTAGTGCGCGAAGGCCTTGTTGGACTCGGCCATCTTGTGCGTGTCCTCACGCTTCTTGACCGCAGCTCCGAGGCCGTTCGAGGCGTCGAGGAGCTCGTTCATGAGGCGCTCGGTCATGGTCTTCTCGCGACGGGCGCGGGAGTAACCGACGAGCCAGCGGAGGGCCAGCGTGGACGCGCGGCCCGGCTTGACCTCGATCGGCACCTGGTAGGTGGCGCCACCGACACGGCGGGACTTGACCTCGAGGGCCGGCTTGACGTTCTCGAGAGCGCGCTTCAGCGTGATGACCGGGTCCTGGCCGGTCTTCTCGCGAAGACCCTCCATGGCGCCGTACACGATGCGCTCGGCGGTGGAACGCTTGCCGTCAAGCAGGATCTTGTTGATCAGCGAGGTGACAAGAGGAGAGCTGTAGACCGGGTCGATGATGACCGGGCGCTTCGGGGCGGGGCCCTTACGAGGCATTCTTACTTCTCCTTCTTGGCGCCGTAGCGGCTGCGAGCCTGCTTACGGTTCTTGACGCCCTGCGTGTCGAGGGAACCGCGGATGATCTTGTAACGAACACCCGGCAGGTCCTTCACACGGCCACCGCGCACGAGCACGATGGAGTGCTCCTGCAGGTTGTGACCCTCACCCGGGATGTAGGCCGTGACCTCGATGCCGGAGGTCAGACGCACACGCGCGACCTTACGGAGCGCCGAGTTCGGCTTCTTCGGGGTGGTCGTGAACACACGCGTGCAGACGCCGCGACGCTGAGGGGAACCCTCGAGTGCGGGCGTCTTGTTCTTCTCGACCTTGTCCTGCCGGCCCTTACGGACCAGCTGCTGGATCGTAGGCACTACTTCTCCGGTTTCTGTGTGCCGTCGGTAAAACTAACCTGGAACATTCACCGACCCACGCGGTCGGGTGTGTCGGATCTCGCGGCCCTCCCGCACGAGGCGGAGATGGCGCGGATCACGGTGGCCGATATATGACTCACGGTGCGGTTGAGGACACGCACGCGAGCCCAGGCACACCCCAGGCACAAGGCATGAGCGTACCTACCGCACGGACTCCGGTCAAAACAAATGCCCGCGCGCACGGACGACCGGCGGCCCGGGGAGGGGCCGCCGGTCGCGCCCGGTGGCGGTCCGTCGCGGTCAGTCGCGGGCGGTGCGCCTGGGCTCGACGGCCGCGGGGCCGTCGGCGGTCTCCGCGTCGGGCTCCAGGAACTGGTTGACGACCTTGACGAAGACGCCGAGGCGCTCGTCGGGGACGCCGAGCCAGCGGGCGAAGTCCTCCATCGTCGGCTGCCAGTCGTCGGGCGGCAGCAGGTCCGCGGCCAGGGGGAGTTCCTCGGGGCTCACCCGGCCGGACCGGATGAGCATGTCGCGGACGGAGACGCCGAGCAGGGGGGCGATCCTGCGCATGGTCTCCAGGTCGGGCATGCTCTGCCGCTGCAGCAGGCGCGTGACGGCGGCGCGGTGGACGCCGGCCTCGTCGGCGATGCGGGACTTCCCGCCGCCGCGGGGGCTGTCGATGTCGTATCCGCGGGCCCGCATCAGGCCCTCGACCCATCCTGCGAACTCGTCGAGCCCTTGAGTGCTCATGTGTGTACCGCTCCTCGCTCCCCCACCCTCCGGATCCCATACCTTAGCGTGCTTGCGCGCACGGAATTACGTGCTTTCGGGCACGCAATCGTGTCGAATCGGTGAAGGGTCCGCGCCATGGTGCCGGATTTTTGTTGCGCGCTCGCACGCAACGTGTAACTCTGGCTCGCCGCCGCACTCGTCGGCCCCCCGAGCCCCAGGAGCCCCACCGGCCCCATGGAGCCGGACGGGCCCGGACCGTGGAGAACTCCCTTGTTCCAACCCGACCCGTCCCCCTGGCAGGCCTCCGCCGCGTGCGCCGGCCTCTCCCCGTCCGTCGTCTTCGCCCGCCGCGCCAAGGAGGCGGCCCCGGCCCTGCGGGCCTGCGCCGGCTGCCCCGTCCGCCGCGAGTGCGAGTCGGCGGTGGCCCCGGCCGAGAGCTACTTCGACGGCGTCTGCGCCGGCCGCCTCTGGCGCAACGGCCGCCCGGCGGACGACGCGCGCGTGGCGAAGGCGCTCGCGCCGGCGGGGAGCGTCCGCCGTGGCTGACCGCACCGGTGACCCCGGCAGCGCCGCACGTCCGCCCCGCACCCCCGCCGGCCCTCCGCCCGACGCCCGCCCCGCGCCGGCCGCCGCCGGCCGGACCGTCGAGCTCGTGCTGCGCGACATCACGCTCTGGACCGCCTCCCTCGTCCGCCAGTTCCCGGAACTGGCCGAGGAGTTGGCGCCGGGCCGGCGCTCCCCCGCCGGGACCGCGCCCACCGCCCCGCACCCGGGCCGCGACGCGCTGATCCGCCAGGAGCGGCGCGAGGCCCTGCTCCTCGAACAGCGCCACGGCCTGTCGGTCCCCGGCCACGCCGCCGCGCCCGTCCGGCTGCACGTCTCCGACGCCATCCGGGACATCACCGACGGCGTGGTGGAGCTGGAGGAGGCGGTCTGCGCCCGGCTCGCGCTGCCGCGCCCGCGCCGGGCCGGGGTGATCGAGCGGCTGCGCCGGATCGTCGGGGCGCTCGACGCCGTCGCCGCCCACCCCGACCTCGCCCGGCACGTCCGGGACGAGATCCGGCGGATGGCCCGCCGGTGCGCCCGGACGCTGGGCGACGCCGAGACGGTCGTACGGGTGGCGGGGCGCTGCCCCTGGTGCGACTCGGTGTCGCTGCGGGCGTTCCCGGACCGCCGCGCGGTGCTGTGCGTCAACCCCGCGTGCGTCTGCACGGACGCCGCCTGCGGCTGCCAGGACGACCCCGCCTACCGGCACCTGTGGCCCGAGGAGCGGTGGCAGGAGCTGTCGGACGCCTCGGGGGCCCGTACCGAGGAGATCACGGCGGCGATGGACGACACGAAGGAGACCTCATGCTGAGCTCGCCCGCACTGCCCGCGCTGATCCCGGGGCCGCTCGCCGCCGAGGAGGCGGGGGTCGCGCCCGCGACGATCCGCAAGTGGGTCCAGCTGGGCCACCTGCGGGCGGCGGGCCGGGCGGGGCGGGCGCAGCTCTTCCGCCTGGAGGACGTGTTCGCGGCGGAGCGGCTGGCCCGCCGCCGCCCCCGTACCGTCTGATCCCCCGCGCGGCCGGCCCCGCGCCGCCTCGCCCCGTACCCCGGCCCCCGCCCCGAGCGCCCCGCGTCCCCTCCGGACGCGGGGCGCTTCGTCATGCCGCCAGGAAGGCGCGCAGGGAGCCGACGAGCGCGTCGGCGAAGCGCTCGCGCACCGGCTCGGGGACGCGGTCGAGGGAGAGGTAGGGGTTGAGGTCCTCCAGTTCGACGAGGAGCAGTTCCCCGTCGGGCGCGCGGCAGGCGTCGACGCGCTGGATGCCGTGGTCGAGGGTGTTCCAGTCGATGAAGCGGCGGGCGAACGCGAGGTCCCCGGCGTCCGGTTCGTACGGTTCGAGGACCCAGCGGCGCTCGGGGTCGGGGGCGTACAGCGCGTACTGGAAGAGGTCGTCGACGAAGTAGAAGGAGACCTCGTACCGGAAGTCGACGCGCGGCTGGACGAGGAGGTCGCCGTAGGCGAGGCCGGCGAGCTCCCCGTACGGGACGAAGCGCAGTCCTATGGAGTCGGCGCCGGACTTGGGCTTGACCGCGTACCGCTCCGCCTCGGGCAGCCGGTGGAGGTCCTCGGGCCGGTCGACGGTGGGGATGACGGGGTGGCCGGCGGCCGTCAGGTCGAGGAGGTACTGCTTGCCGGCCATGTCGCCGCGGCCGTGCAGCGGGTTGTAGACGCGGGTGCCGAGGGCGGCGGCCCGCTCGCGGAAGGCGTCGTACGCCGCGCGGTAGCCGAGGACGGGGCCGCTGTTGCGGACGACGACGGCGTCGAAGTCCGCCATGAGCGCGGCCGCGTCGAGCGGGTGGCAGAGGGCGAGGTCGAAGTCGGCGCGCAGCCGGGCGGTGAGGTGGATGTCCTCGTCGCAGTAGCGCCGCCCCCGGGCCGGGTAGGCGAGGTCGGTCACGTAGAGCAGGTGGGGGCGGTCGGCGGACACGGGCGGCTCCCTGGGTGGTTCGGTGGCGGCCAACCTATCCGGGGGTGTCCGCGGGGCCGTGGAGCAGGGACCGGCGGAACTAGTTGCGTGCGCGCACGCTCTCTGTCACAGTTGGTGCAGCGGCGGAGCTGCGCCCGCAGGACGGGCGGCGGTCTCCGCCGTACGCCGTCCGGGCGCGCTGCCGCGCCCCGCCCCCTCCCGCCGGAGCGCCCCGGACGGCCCCCGTCCCGCACCCGTCCCCTCTCCCGAGGAGAACCGTCATGACCACTCCCCCGAGTGCTTTCCCGGACGTCGAGAAGCTGGTCGTCGACGTCCTCAAGGCCGACCCCGCCCTCGCCGGCGTCACCGTCGCCGCAAGCGCGCCGGCCGGCTTCGACGGCACTCAGAGCGCCGTCCTGGTCAACCGCCGCGGCGGCGCCTGGATCGGCGACCTGCACGTCGACATGCCGCTCATCGAGTTCGAGGTGTACGGGCCGACCAAGACCGCCGCCCACGTGCTCGCCAACGCGGCGCGGCGGGCGCTGCTCGCCACCCTCGGCAAGCAGATCGGCACCGGCAACGTCGTCCACGACGTCGAGGAGCAGGACGGGCCGCGCTGGATGCCCGACTACCTCTACCGGGGCGCCAACCGCTACCTCTGCGTCCTCCGCCTCTCCCTCGGCGTCTTCTGAGCCGCCCCGGGCGCCCCTCCCGGCCGCCCGGCCCACCGAGCGCCCCGAGCCCGCGCGGCTCCCCGACGGGCGCTCGCCCCCAGACCAGGCCCCGCCGTCCGGCGGGGCCTTTGCCGTACCCGGGCCCGACGTCCGGGGCGGTCACCCCATCCCAACCCAAGGAGAAACCCCACCATGGCTGGAAACAACTCCGCCGAGATCCGCGTCGCCGGCACCGGCAAGCTCTACGTGGCCGACGCCGGCACGTCCGCCCCGGCCACCTTCGGCACGGACTCCGCCGCCGACTGGTCCGGCGCGGGCTGGAAGGACCTCGGCTTCACCTCCGGCGACGGCGTCACCTTCTCGAAGAAGGACAAGCTGGAGGCCATCGACTCGTGGCAGTCGGTCTCCCCGGTCCACTACATCTACTCGAGCCGTGACCTCTCGCTGAAGTTCTCGCTGCTCCAGTTCAACGAGGACACCCTGCCCTTCTTCATGGGCGGCGACGCCGTCAAGGCGGAGCCGACGCCGGCCGTCGACACCTACCGGTACGAGATCGCCGAGCGTCCGTTCGCCGACGTGCGCGCCCTCGGCCTGGAGTTCACCGACGTCAAGGCCGGTGGCACGACCGCGGTGAAGTACCGCTTCATCATCCCGCGCGGCCAGGTCACCGCGACCGACGACATCAAGCTGGCCCGCAAGGCGGCGTCCCAGCTGGGCGTCACCTTCAGCGCCATGTCGAAGGGCGACGGCAAGCCGCTGGCGACCTTCCTCATGAAGGACAGCCAGTACGGCGCGGCGGTCTGACCCCTTCTCCACCCGGGGCGGGACGGCGCCGTGCCGTCCCGCCCTGCCCCTCTCCTCACTCACGCGAACAAGGAGTACGCATCACCATGGCCCGTTTCGACGTCAACGCCGCCCGCGCCCAGCGACAGGAGGCCCACGGCCGCGCCTGGTCCTTCGAGCTGGACGGCGAGAGCTACACCCTTCCCACCGAACTGAGCCGTGCCACCGCGAAGGCGCTGCGCAAGCTCGACGACAACGACGTGGACGGCCTGCTCGCACTCCTGATGGGTGAGGCGCAGTTCGCCCGCTTCGAGCAGCACGACATCACCATGCAGGACATCGCCGCCATCCTGGAGGCCTACGGCAAGGAGACCGGGCTCGGCCTGGGGGAAGACTGAGCCTCGCCGAGTTCGTCGACGAACACGCCGAGGCCCTTGAGGCGGACCTGCTCCGCTACTACGCCGTCGACCTGCTCGACTGGCACCGCGGCGAGCTCTCCAGCCGCCGCGTGTTCCTGCTGATCAAGCACCTGCCGCGGGACAGCGCCGTCCAGCGCGAGCTCCACGGCGAGGCCGCCGAGTGGTCGGTCACCGACCATCTGCTGGCGGCGGCGGTCGACCATCTGGCCATCTCCAACTGGATGTTCGCCTGCGTCAACACCGGCGAGGACTCCGATCCGCCGGAGGCCCCCACGCCCGTCCCCCGTCCCGGTGTCCCCACCGGCGACGAGGACGGCACGGGGGCACCGGCGGACCCGGCCGGCGGCGGGGAGGGCGCGCCCGCCGAGGAGAGCGCCCTGCCGTCGCACCACGCCATCGCCCGGTTCTTCGGGTGATCCCGCGGCCCCCGGAGCCCCGTCCCGTCAGGGAGTGGGCTCCGGGGGCGCTTCTTCCCGTCCCCGTTCCGCGCCCATGTCCTTCTCCAGGGCCCTGGCGCGGTCGGAGAGGCGGCGCCCCCTGCTCGCGCGCGCGTCCGGTTCGGCGGCCTCGGCCTCGCGCCGGTCGGCGGGCGGGCCGACGGGCACCCCGGCCAGCGGCGGCACGATCGGCCGGCCGCCCTTGCCGCGCATGACCTTCCGCACCGGGCGGCCGTTGCGGCGGGCCCGGCTCTCCTGGGCGGTCACCAGGACGTCCGGCTCGCCCTCGGGCTCGTACGCGCCGCGGTGCTCGGGCTCGACCTCGCCCCCGGCCGGCTCCGCCTCGGCGGCCGGCGTCCCGTCGACCGGTTCGTCCTGGCCGGGCCGGCGCCCCTGCTGTCCCTGCCCCGGCCGCAGGCCCGACTCGGACCGCTGCCCCGGCACCGGGCGCCGTTCCGCCTCGGTCCGCTGACCGGGGTCGGCCCGCTGCTCGAACTGTTCGCGTTCCCTGCGGACGCGCTCCTCGGCCTCGACGACGGCGGCGGGCGGCTCCAGCAGCCGGGCGAAGGGCAGCGCGATGACCCGGGCGCCCTCCTGGCCGGCGCCCGTACGCCGCTGCGGGCGGCGGATTCCACGCGCATCACCCTGGCCCTGCGCATAGGCGTCGGCGACGCGCCTCTCGTACTCCCGCCGGATGCGCGGCAGTTCGTCGGACACGGCCTCCGCCCAGCCGGCCGTGAACGCGGCCGTCTCCCGGCGGTCGACCTCGGTTCTGGGGATCACGACGAGGTCCTCGGGGGCGTACCCGGACACATGGACGAGTTCCGAGAGGTACGCGAAGAGGTGGGGCAGATCGGGGTGGGCGGCCAGCCAGTCGACGACCCGCTCCCGGTGACTGGCACCCGGCTCCGTATCCATGGTCAGTACTGCCTTCCAGCCCCCTGGGGTCCCCGCGCGCCCCTCGCGCCCCTCGCCCCCAGGAGTGGTCCGGTCCGGGGAACGCGTTCCCCAGGTTACCCGGTCGAACACATGAGCCGTTCAGCCGCCAACACGTTCGGAAAACGCGCAAGAAGACACACCGTCAGGCGTTTCCCGCTCGACAAACCTCGAACAGATGTTCCACACTCTGTTCGCACAGTAGTTCGAACACGTGGTGCCCCCGCTCCTCACTCCGCGGCGCCGCCACACACGCACGGGCAAGCAACCGGAAGGCAGGCGTCCATGACCCAGCAGGCCGAGGCATCGCGACCGCAGATCCCTCTCCAGGACCGCCTCCGCCAGCTCCTCGACGGACCCGTCGCCCTCGACAAGAGAGCCCTGCTCGGCACCCTGTGCGCCGAGGTCTCCCGCTACGAGACCCTCGCGTACACGGCGGGCTGGAACGACGCCCTCGCGACGATGCGCCGCGGACCCCGCCGGGACGACGACGCCTAGCCGCGCCGGCTGCACCCGCACGAACGAGCCCCTGCCCCCACCGGCAGGGGCTTTTCGGCGCTTGGCCCGCACGGGCCGGAAGCGGAGCAATCATGGCAGAAGTAACGAACGAGGAACTCTCGATCCAGATCGCCGGTCTCAGGCACCACCTGCGGACGCCCGACGGCGGCTGGCTGCCCACGACCAACTGGCTGAAGGACCAGCTCGGGCCCCTCACGGAGCTCAAGAAGAAGATCGACGACATGCACCAGGAGCTCACCAAGGCGAAGAAGACCGAGCTCCTGGAAGGCATGGGCCTGGACGGTTTCGCCGCGGCCCTCGAGAAGTACTACGAGAAGAGCGAGTACTGGGGCTACTACCTCGGCGCGGCCATCGCGGGCTTCCTGGTCCCGGTGGTCGGCCTCATGATGCTGACCAACTTCACCAACTTCCAGCGGGCCCTCCAGGGCCTGTTCTTCAACGCCATCGGCAGGATCCCGGGGGTGAACACCCGGGGCAGCATCATCGCCATCAACGACGCGAACAGCCGCCCCGCCCTGCAGAACGCCCAGCGGGTCCGGGCGCGCGAGGAGGCCGCGGCCGGCGGGTTCGCCGCCATCCCCAGGGACGCGAACTACGGCCCCCTGCGCTACCAGCTCCAGCTGCTCGTCCCGCAGCTGGAGAAGTTCAACGAGCACGCCCCCGGCTTCGTCTCCAACTTCCGCAAGATGCCGAGCGCCGCCAAGCTCACCAAGACCGCCGAGGGCGTCGACAAGATCGGCACGTCCGTCACCAACGCTCCTGACGCCTCGGTCCTCACGCAGGTCGCCAAGAGCCTCGGCAAGATCACCGGCGCCGTGAAGCACGCCGACCCCGGCCACATCTCCAAGGTCGCCAAGGCCGTCGGGAAGCTCAAGATCGCCGTGGACGGCCTGAACCCGAACGACATCCCCAAGGCCGCTCCCCTCCAGGGCGCGGCCGACGCGGCGCACAACCTCGCCACCAACACCGGGACGCTCGCGGGGAAGCTGCGGGAGTTCGCGCGGACCGTCAGCTCCCTGAACGACGAGCTCGGCGGCGCGTCCGCCTGACCCCCACCCCCCGAAAGGAGGTGACCCATGTCTCTCGTCAGAAACCTGAAGAACGCGTCCGACTCCCTGCGCAACCTCAAGACGCAGGCGTCCGGCGCCGGAACCTCGGTCAAGAAGGTCGGTGACGCCGGAAAGACGGCGTCGGGCCAGCTGCAGTCCCTCAAGACCAACGCCCAGGGCTCCAACACCCAGCTCAAGAACCTCAAGACGGCTTCCGACCAGGCCGAGAAGGCCATGTCGAAGGCCGGCAGGACGGCGGAGTCCGCCGGAACCAAGATGGGCAAGTACGAGTCCGGCGCGGGCAAGGCCGCCAAGGGCCAGGACAAGCTCAACAAGTCGATGAAGGGCAACTTCCTCGCCCGGCTCATCGACCTGTTCATGCCGCTGATCGAGAAGATCGTCGACATGGCGCTGCAGTCGAAGACGATGCAGAAGATCCTCAAGAAGGCCTTCGACGCCGTCAAGACGGTCATCAGCTCGGTCATGAAGGCCGTCGGCCCGATCATGAAGAAGGCGGGCGACCTGATCAAGACGGTCTGGAACGGCATCAAGAAGGCCGTCTCCACCGTGGTCAAGGCCGTCGCCACCGTCATCAAGACCTACGTCACCATCTGGAAGACGGTCATCACGACCGTCATGAAGGCGATCAAGACGGTCATCGGCACCGTCTGGAACGGCATCAAGGCCGTCATCACCCCGGTCGTGAACTGGATCAAGAGCGCGATCCCGAACGCCTTCTCCGCCGTCAAGGACAAGATGTCCTCCATCTGGAACGGCCTGCGGGACATCGCGTCCCGGGCGTTCGAGGGGATCAAGAGCGGCGTGTCCGGTCCGATCAACGCCGTCATCGGCCTGATCAACCGGATGATCCGGGCCGTCAACGGGGTCAAGGTCAGCGTCCCCGGCTGGGTGCCCGTCGTCGGCGGCAAGACCTTCGGCGTCAACATCCCGACCATCCCGATGCTCGCCACCGGTGGTGTCGTCATGCCGCGCGCCGGCGGTGTCCCGGCGATCCTCGCCGAGGCCGGCGAGGCCGAGGCCGTCCTCCCGCTGTCCAAGCTGGACCGGCTGCTCGCCCTCACCGCCCGCCGGGCCCGTCTGGCCCAGGGCCACCGGGGCGGCGCCCACGGTGCCGGTCTGCACATCGAGAACTACCACGCCGCCCGCAACAGCGACCCGCAGTCCACGGCGGACGCCCTGATGTACCTGGCGAAGGCGCGCGGATGAGTGCCGCCGTCGCCATGCCGAGGTTCCGCGCGGTCACTCCGGCGATGGCTTCCCTGCGCCAGGGCGCCGGGCAGGCGGGCGACTCGTTCAAGCGGCTGCGGCAGGACGTCCAGCGGGCGGCCGGCGGCATCGGCGGCCTCACCACCGCGCTGCGCACCGCAGGCACCTCCGTGCGCACCCTGGGCACCACCGCCTCGGGGGCGGCGACCTCGGTCCGGCGACTCAAGCAGTCCAAGGCGGCCACCGGCGTCAGGAAGATCGGCGCCGCCGCCGGCAAGGCCAGGACCGTCGCCGGGAAGCTCGGGCCCACCGTCGGCGGCGTCCTCGCGATCCTCGCGCCGCTGCTGCCCGTCGCCGACGTGATCACCCGGCTGATGGACACCTACGGCACGGTGATGACGGTCGCGTCGGTCGCCATGACGGGCATCAACCTCGCCATGCGGGCCAATCCGATCGGCTTCCTCGTCGGCATCCTCGTGCCGGTGGCCGCCTGGCTCATCGAGTACGCGATGCAGACGGAGACCGGCCAGAAGATCATGAAGCAGGTGTTCCAGGCGGCACTGAAGGGCTTCCAGTCGGTCTGGACGTTCCTCCAGCCGGTGATCAGGCTCATCGGGCAGGCCGTCGGGACGTACGCCAAGGCGTACCTGGCGCTGTTCACGGGCGCGCTGAAGATCATCGGCAGCGGGATCGGGGGAATCTCCCGGGTCCGCACCACGGTCGCCTCCGCGTCCCAGGCCCTGCGCGGCATCGCCTCGCGCACGATCGGCGGGATCAAGAGCGCCGTCAAGCCGGTGCTGTCCTTCATCACCGACAAGATCCCGGGCTTCTTCCGGCACGCGAAGGACGCCGTCGCCAGGGCGCTGCGCGGCATGGGCGATCTGGTCAAGGGCGCCCTCAGCGCGGTCCTCGGCGTCGTCAAGGGTCCGATCAACGGGCTGATCGCCTTCGCCAACTGGATCATCGACGGACTCGACAAGCTCAGCTTCAACCTCCTCGGCAAGAAGTTCGGCGTCGATCTCGACAAGATCCCGATGCTCGCCGAGGGCGGTGTCGTCTTCCCCGGCGCGCCCGACGCGCCGCGCATCGACCCGCTCTCCGACCTGGAGCACCGGCGCGTCCCCGCGCTGACCGAACCGCCCCGCAGGCCGTACCGCGTACGGGACTTCCACGAGGCCCCGGGCGCCGGCCCCCGGTCGACCGCCGAGGACCTGCTCTTCCTCGCGGCCGCCCACGCGTGACCCCCGCCGACCTCCCACCAGAAGTGAGGTGACGGCCCTCATGGCCGAGACCACCACCACCTACGCCGGAAGCGACCTCACCGCCGACCTCGCGCCCGGCTCGCTGATCACCCAGGACGGGCAGATCCAGTGGGCCGGGCTCCTCATCGGCCCCGGCACCCCGTTCAACGTCGACAGGTCCGGCCTCCAGGGTTGGGAGGACCTGCCCGAGTACGACTCCTCCGACGCCGACCGGCCGACCTCGCACGGCGCCTGGCCCGGTTCCCGGTACGCCAAGCCCCGCAAGATCGCCGGCACGATCGTGCTCATGCCGGAGTACAACGGCGCGGCGGAGGCCATCCGCGCCCTGCGGCAGTCCCTCGCCCTGCTCGACGAGGAGCGCTGGCTCACCGTCCGGCTGCACGGGGAGATGCTCGCCGTGCGCGCCCGGATCGCCCAGCGCGTGGTCCCCGCGGACCAGGGCTTCGCCACCCAGGGCAGTTCGAGGATGTCGATCCAGTGGCTGGCCGCCGACCCGCGGCGCTACGCCGTCAACGAGCAGACCGCGAGCACCACGGCCCCGCAGCCCGAGACCGGTCTGACCTGGCCGCCGGAGGGCCTGCAGTGGCCGCTGTCCTGGGGCCAGGCGACCTCGACCGGCGACGCAGTCGTCGAGAACACCGGCTCCGCCGCCGCCCATCCCCTGATCGCCTTCCGCGGCCCGTGCTCCATGCCGACCGTCACCGAGCGGATCAGCAGGCGCCGGCTGCGGTACGCCATCGACCTCGCCGCCGGCGACGAACTCGTCGTCGACACCGCCAACGGCACGGTGATGCTCAACGGCACCGCGTCCCGCCGGCACACCGCCATGGCGGACTCCAGCCCGGAGGAGCTGTTCGTGCTCGAACCGGGCCGCACGGAACTGGCGTTCCGGCCCGACGAGGCGACGCCGGAGGCCGTGATGACGGTCCGCTGGCGCAGCGCCGAGTGGTGACCGGACCCCGTTCCTCGCCCGCCTCCCCCCGTTCCTCACGAAAGAGGTGAACCCATGACCGTACGGGCCGCCTGGCTCCAGCCCACGGGGCAGACCCGGGAAGACACCCGGATCGCCCTGTCGGCGCTCCTCACCCCGAACGGACAGAGCGCGGCGGAGACTCCGCTGCGCTCGCGCCCCGGCATCGTGCCGGGCGGCCTGCTGCTGACCGGCGCGGGACCGATGCAGTGCTCGATCGGCACCGGCCGGGCCGTCGTCCAGGGCGGCGACACCGCCCAGGGCGCGTACATGATCGCGGTGACCGCCCCCGAGACGCTCACCCTCGCCGACGGCGATCCGCAGAACGGCCGGATCGACCTGATCGAACTCGCCGTCCTCGACGACGCCTACGACAGGAGCGGCTCCACCGCGGCGGTGATCCGGCTCGTCAAGGGCACGCCCGCCGCGCTCCCGGTCGCCCCCAACTCGGGCCCCGGCAGCGCCTTCCCGCTCTACACGGTCTCGGTGCCGGCCGGCACCTCGGCCGGCACCGGCGGCGTCCAGTGGAACACCCCGGGCGTCGTCGTCACCCAGCACTACCCGATGACGGCGCTCGGCGGGATCATGCCGACCAGCGGCTTCAAGGGCGCCTACGCCGGCCAGTACCGGGACGTCGCGGGCCTGCTCCAGCGCTGGGACGGCACGACCTGGATCTCGTACCCGAAGCACATCGGCGGCATCGCCCCGCACGGCACCATGACCAACGGCGGATACGCGGGGCAGTACCGCGACAACGCCGGGATCCTGCAGCGCTGGGACGGCTCGGCCTGGCAGTACGCCGAGGGCAAGGCGACGATCCTCTTCAGCGCCTCCCAGACCGCGATGCAGAGCGTGCCGACCGGCACGTGGACGCCGATCACCCTGCAGGGCGTCGACATCGACGACTTCACCGGCTGGAACGGCACCGACAGCTTCGTCGTGCCGCGCACCGGCTGGTGGCGGGTGTCCGGGCACGTCGCCTGGAACGGCGACTCCACGGCCGGGGTGCGCGGCGCCCGCGTCACCGTCGGCGGGGTCGGCGTCCCCCGGATGACCTGGCTCGCCCCGGCGGCGACCGGCGCGGTCACCGTCGGCGGCCAGGGCCTGGTCAAGCTCACCGCCGGGAACGTCCTGCAGCTCGCCGGCTACCACAACCACACGGCGGCGGTCCGCACCCTCGGCGGCTCCGGCTACTACTGCAACCTCTCCGCCCAGTGGATCCGGTCCTGACCCCGCCCTTCCCGTAACCCCGATTGGAGCACCGCCATGAACCTGCGCAGCAGCTGGGTCCTCGAGACCGGCCAGACCCGTGAGGACACCCGCCTCACGCAGATGGGCGCCACCAACGCGCTCAACCCCGTCCAGGTGCGGTCCGGCATCCTGCCGGGCTCGTACGACGGCAAGTACCGGCTGTCCGGCTTCTGGATGACGAACTCGGCGGCCATGTCCGCGGTCGTCTCCGAGGGCCGGGCGGTCATCCAGGGCGACATCTCCCAGGGCGCCTACCCGGTGACGCTGCCGACCTCCGAGGTCGTCACCTTCGCCCCCGGCAACGCGCAGTTCGACCGGGTCGACCTCGTCGTCCTGCGGATCTACGACAAGCTGTACGAGGGCACCCGCAACGAGGCCGTCGTCGAGGTCATCCAGGGCGTCCCCGAGGCCAACCCGAAGGCGCAGCAGGTGCCGCCGCGCAGCCTCCCGCTGTACGAGGTGCGGGTGCCGATCGGCGCGAGCGCGGGCAACGGCGGCATCCCGTGGGCCTCGGCCCTGAAGGACCTGCGCTCCACCGTCGTCTCCGCGGGCGGCATCCTGCCGGTCGAGGGGACGGTCCAGCCGGGCGCGTACCCGGGCCAGTACCAGGACACCCCGAACAGCCAGTTCCAGCGCTGGGACGGCGGCAAGTGGGTGTCCTACCCGGAGGCCGTCGGCGGCATCATCCCGGCGTCCGCCTCCACCACCCAGGGCAGCTACACCGGCCAGTACCGGGACACCACCGGGGTGCTCCAGCGCTGGAACGGCACGGCGTGGGCGCCGGCGTTCCCGGGGCCGTACTTCGCCGACCAGCAGGACGCGGGCTACACCCTGTCGACGACGTACGTGAACACCCTGCTCGACCGGTCCACGAACCCGTTCACGCTGACCTTCACGGCCCCGCCGTCCAAGAGCGTGCTGATCACCTTCGGCTCGCGGGTGGAGACCATCCTGGAGTCCGGCACCAACGCCGCAGCGGGCGCCTGGATGTGCCTGAGGATCACCCAGGGCACCACGGTCGTCCGTGACCTGGACGACGAGCTGGCGGTGAAGGGCGGCCGCTCGTCGGCCCCGGCGGACGGCGTCTCCGCCTCGACGGTGCAGCGCCTGGCCGGCCTCACGCCGGGCGCCTCGTACACGCTCACCGCCTTCTACCGCACGACGCACACCAACATCCGGGCGTGGTTCGACAACAGCTTCATGCAGGTCACCCCGCAGTACTGAGCCGCACGGCCGCCGCCCCGCCCTCGTCCCGCCCGACAGGAGAACCGCATGCCCGTACGATCCGGCTGGCTGACGCCCACCGGCCAGACCCGACAGAACACCCGCCTCACCCAGATCGGCGCCACCACCCCCGCGAACCCGCTGGCCTCGCGCTCCGGCATCCTGCCGGGCACCTACGACGGCAAGTTCCGGGTCGGCGGCCTGTGGATGGCCTCCACCGGCCCGATGACGGCCACCGTCTACCACGGCCGGGCGGTCGTCCAGGGCAGCAACGCCGACGGCGCCTACCCCGTCACCCTCGACCAGGACATGGCCGTCACCTTCGCCGACGGGGACCCGCTCAACCCGCGGATCGACCTGGTCGTGCTCCGCGTGTACGACCACGACGCCGACACCCAGGGCCGGTACGAGGCCGTCCTGGAGATCGTCAAGGGCGAGGCGAAGGCCGCCCCGGTGGCCCCCGCCGCCCCGGCCCGCTCGCTGGTCCTGTTCAGCGTGAAGGTCAAGGCGGGGGCCTCGGCGGGCAACGGCGGCATCGACTGGGCCGGCGGCGCCTCCACCGACCTGCGCACCACGCTGGTCTCGGCGGGCGGCATCCTGCCGGTCTACAACAACGCCGGCGTCCCCGGCTCCTACCCCGGCCAGTACCAGGACAACGACAACGCCCACTTCCTCCAGCGCTGGGACGGCACGGCCTGGGTCGCCTACCCCAAGGAGATCGGCGGCATCGCGCCGAGCGGCACCCTCACCACGGGCAGCTACCCCGGCCAGTACCGCGACTCCGGCGGCCAGCTCCAGCGCTGGAACAACAACGCCTGGACCGCCTACCAGCCGCCCGTCGAGGTGGAGACGAGCGGCACGGGGGCGACCCCGGCCGCCGGCTGGACCCTGGTCGGGTTCGCGGGCCGCCGGACCCGCGGCGTGGCCACCGTCTCCGTGACGGTGGTCCGCAGCGGCGGGGACCTCACCGCCACCTCCGCCGGCAACCTCAGCCCCGACGAGCTGGTCTGCACCCTGCCGGCCGGCTGGCGCCCCTCGTTCGCGTACGAGGCGTCCGGCACCGACTTCTACGGCCAGGGGGCCTTCACCTTCTCGACCGACGGCAACGTCCACGTGCGCACCTGGTCCGCGAACGGCGTCATGACCGCCGGCCGGAACATCCGCATCACCGCCACCTACGTCCTGTGAGGGGACCTCGATGACGATCGACACGCCCTACCGGGCGATCTTCTGCGACCTGCTCACCGACCAGACGCTCGACATCCTCCCCCTGCGGGACGTCTCCTTCGACGACTACATCGGCAAGGCCGGCTCGCTCTCCGGCACCATCCCCATCCCGGACGAGGCCATCGCCGAGCGGGTCAAGAAGGTCCGGGAGGGCCGCACCGCGGTCTACCTGGAGCGCGGCGGCGACCTGTGGTGGGGCGGCATCGTCTGGACCACCACCCTGCAGTCCAGCGGCCGCGGGGTGCTGACCCTCGGCATCCAGGCCGCCACCTTCGACTCGTACGCGGGCCGCCGGCGCATCCGCACCGACATCACGTACGACACCCCGACCCAGCAGCTGACGATCGCGCGCAGGCTGTGGGCGGAGCTCGACGTCCAGACCTACCCCGGCGACCCGGACGCGGAGAACCCCAAGCGCCTCGGGATCACCTTCGGCGACGAGGTGCCGCGCAAGCCCGAGGTGAAGCGCACCGTCTCGTGGCGCAAGGGCGACGAGACCGTCTACCTGGACGCGCTCAACCAGATCGCCGAGATGCAGGACGGCTTCGAGCACCAGATCCTGGTCTACCGCGATCCCGTCTCCGGACAGCGCATCCGCCAGCTCCGGCTCGGCGAGCCGAAGATCGTCAACGGCTCCACCGACCTGCTCTTCGACCGCCCGGGCGTCATCCTGTCGTACTCCTTCCCGTACGACGCGACGCGCGGCGCCACCACCGCCGTCGCCCGCGGCGCCTCCGCGAACGGCAACGCCGCCCAGGAGTCCCGGCCCCTGTACGGCAAGGAGCAGTACCGCGGCGAGCTGCTCGCCGACGGCTGGCCCCTGATCGACCTGTCCTCCGACCACAACGAGGTCACGGACGAGATCGCCCTGGAGGCCCTGGCCGCCGCCGAGCTGCAGCAGGTCATGGGCGCCGTGGTGATCCCCGCGATCACCATCCACCTCGGCGGGATCGTGCCGCCCGCCCTCATCGGCCGCATGGCCCGCATCCGCATCCACGACGAGTGGTTCTCCCAGGGCCTCGACGCCCGGTACCGCATCATCGGCGTCAAGGTCACCCCGCCGGAACGCGGCCGCTCCGACACCGCCGAGCTCTACCTCGAGGAGTCCTGATGCCCCAGCTGCCCGAGGACATCATCGACCGGCTCAACCAGATGGAACGCCGGCTCAAGGACCTGTCCACCGCCGTCAACACCCGCCCCGCCGTCAACGAGTTCCGCCCCCCGCAGACCGGCAGCGTCACCATCACCCGGCCGCTGTTCCGGATCTTCGACGGCTACAACCACGAGATCTTCGCCGACGACATCATGACCGGCGGTCTCGCCCGGCCCTGGCTGCCGCTCACCCCGCCGCTGCCCAGCGACACGAGCAAGTGGCCGTCCACCACCGCCGGCTCCTTCACCACCATCGCCCGCTGCTCCAACCCCATCTGGCAGCCGAAGATGCGGCTCGCCGTCAACACGGCGGCGTCGACCGGCGGCGCCGGCCAGATCCGGGTCCTCGTCGACAGCGTCCCCTTCGGCCCCGTGGTCACCGCCGGCACCGTCTACGACCACCTCGGCCTGCTGCCCGGCGACATGAAGACCCGCTTCGGCCAGACGATGTACATCGAGATCCAGGCACTGGCCACCGCCGGCACGGTCTACGCCCAGCCCGTCCTCATCCACGGCGCCCAGACCTGACCCACCCGCCGCAGAGCGACCACGAGGAGCACCCATGAACATCGACCCCACCCAGCCCTGGGGCGTGACCATCGACTACGCGGGCCGCGCCGTCGTCACCGAGGACGGCCACGCCCTGACCGTGCGCGTGTACGACACCACCATGGGCTACACCCTGCAGCGCGACCCGGTCACCGGGCAGTACCCCTCGGTGTACGTCACCGCCGAGCTCACCGAGAAGGGCACCGGCGACGCGACCCTGCGCGGTTCCGGCCTGGTCGTCGTGGAGGCCCGGGACGGCGTCCCGACCGTCCCCGACCAGACGGCCGTGCAGCGCGCGGTCACGGCCGCGCTCGCCGACTTCGAGGCCCACCGGGCCGCCTGCGCCGCGCTCTGCGCGACCTGGGCCCCGCCGGCCCCGCCCGCCCCGTAGGCCCTCCGGCCGACCGGGCCGCCCCGCGCCCCACCCCGTACACCCGCCCGACCGGCTCCCCGGTGCGGGCCTTTTTCATGTCCGCACACCTGTCCGGAGGACACCAGATGGCCACTCCCCTCACCGCGGAACGGCTCGTCGCCGCGCTCCGCGCCGAAGGCGTCACCGTCGTCGAACACCCCGGCTGGCGCACCCACAGCCGCAACCACGTCGGCGCCTGGGGCCCGGTCACCGGCGTGATGATCCACCACACCGTCTCCAGCGGCACCGCCTCCTCCGTCGAGCTCTGCTTCGACGGGTACGAGGGCCTTCCGGGGCCGCTCTGCCACGGTGTCATCGCCAAGGACGGCAGCGTCCACCTCGTCGCCAACGGACGCGCCAACCACGCCGGCGGGGGCGACCCGTCGGTCCTCAAGGCCGTGATGGGCGAGACGTACGGGGACCGGCCGCCGGCCCCCCGCGTCCACCAGGGCAGCCCCGGCGCCGTCGACGGCAACTCCCGCTTCTACGGCTTCGAGTGCGTCAACCTCGGCAACGGCACCGACCCCTGGCCGGCCGCCCAGCTCGACGCCATCGAACGGGTGTCGGCCGCCCTGTGCCGGGCCCACGGCTGGGGCGCCCGCTCCGTCATCGGCCACCTGGAGTGGTCCGACTGGAAGAACGACCCCCGCGGCTTCGGCATGCCGGCCCTGCGCGACCGGGTCCGGGCCCGGCTGAACAAGGCGCCCGCGAAGAACGTCCCCGCCCCGGGCAAGCCGGCCACGCCCCGCCTCCAGCCGTTCCCGGGCGCCTCGTTCTTCCGCAGGGAGACGAGCTCCCCGGTCATCACGGCCATGGGCCGCCGCCTCGTCGCCGAGGGCTGCTCCGCCTACACCGTCGGACCGAGTCCCCGCTGGGGCGAGGCGGACCGGCTGAGCTACGCGAAGTGGCAGCACAAGCTCGGCTTCCGCGGCGCGGACGCCGACGGCGTCCCCGGCGCCGCCTCGTGGAACGCCCTGAAGGTCCCGTACTCGGCCTAGACGCCCCTGACCCCCCACAGCAAGGAGACCCCGATGTCCGATGCCGCCAAGCGCACGGCCCGCACCGTCCTCCAGTCCGCCGTCGGCATCGCCGTCGTGCTCCCCGCGATCGTCGACGCCTCCGGCGTCCCCGCGACCCTCCCCTGGGTCGCCGGGGCGCTGGCCGTCGCCGGCGGGCTGGCCCGTGTGATGGCCCTCGAACCGGTGCAGAACCTGCTGCCGTCCTGGCTGCGCAGCACCGCCCCGGGCGGTGCCGATGACCGAGCCTGAACCGAACGACCCGGTCGCCGTCGCCGTCGAGCTGGAACGGCTGCGCGGCACCCTGGAGGCCGGCTTCGCCCGCGTCGACGGCTCGCTCGCGCTGCTCGTCCAGCGCAGCGACCAGACCGACCGGCAGCTCGCCGACCACGAGGCCCGTCTCGACGAGCTGGAACGCTCCCGCTGGCCGCTGACCAGCATCGCCGCGCTCACCGCGAGCGCCGGCGTCCTCGTCGCGGTCTGGGAGCTGGCCGGGCGCTGACCGGGACCCGGACACGCCGAAGGGCGGCCACCCCGTCCGGGGTGACCGCCCTTCGCACGACCGCTTACTGGTTGTACGGACCGTAGTCGTAGTCCTCCAGCGGAACGGCCTGGCCGGAGCCGGAGCCGAACGGCGAGTAGTCGATGTCGTCGTAGCCGACGGCCGAGTACATCGCGGCCTTGGCCTCCTCGGTCGGCTCGACCCGGATGTTGCGGTAGCGGGACAGACCCGTACCGGCCGGGATGAGCTTACCGATGATGACGTTCTCCTTGAGGCCGATGAGGCTGTCGGACTTGGCGTTGATCGCCGCATCCGTCAGGACTCGGGTCGTCTCCTGGAAGGACGCCGCCGACAGCCACGACTCGGTGGCGAGCGAGGCCTTGGTGATACCCATCAGCTGCGGACGGCCGGAGGCGGGGTGACCGCCCTCGGTGACCACACGACGGTTCTCGGTCTCGAACTTCGACCGCTCGACCAGCTCGCCCGGCAGGAGCTCCGCGTCGCCGGACTCGATGATCGTCACGCGGCGGAGCATCTGCCGGATGATGATCTCGATGTGCTTGTCGTGGATCGACACGCCCTGCGAGTTGTAGACCTTCTGGACTTCGCCGACCAGGTGGACCTGGACGGCGCGCTGACCGAGGATCCGGAGCACGTCGTGCGGGTTGGTGGCACCCACGGTGAGCTTCTGGCCCACCTCGACGTGGTCGCCCTCGCCCACGAGCAGACGGGCACGCTTCGAGATCGGGAACGCCGTCTCGTCGGTGCCGTCGTCCGGGGTGACGACGATCTTCTTGGTCTTCTCGGTCTCCTCGATGCGGACGCGACCGGCCGCCTCGGAGATCGGGGCGACACCCTTGGGCTGACGCGCCTCGAAGAGCTCGACGACACGCGGCAGACCCTGCGTGATGTCGTCACCGGCCACACCACCGGTGTGGAAGGTACGCATCGTCAGCTGGGTACCGGGCTCACCGATGGACTGGGCGGCGATGATGCCGACCGCCTCACCGATGTCGACCAGCTTGCCGGTGGCGAGCGAACGGCCGTAGCAGAAGGCACAGGTGCCGACCGCGGACTCACAGGTCAGGACCGAACGGGTCTTGACCTCCTCGACGCCCGCGTTGACCAGGGCGTCGATGAGCACGTCACCCAGGTCGACGTTGGCCGGCGCGATGACCTTGCCGTCGACGACGACGTCCTCGGCGAGCATCCGCGCGTACACGGAGGTCTCGACGTCGTCCGTCTTGCGCAGGACACCGGTCTCGTCCTTCGCCGCGATCCGCAGCTTCAGACCGCGCTCGGTGCCGCAGTCCTCCTCGCGGATGATGACGTCCTGCGAGACGTCCACCAGACGACGGGTCAGGTAACCCGAGTCGGCGGTACGCAGGGCGGTGTCGGCGAGACCCTTACGGGCACCGTGCGTGGAGATGAAGTACTCGAGGACGGTGAGGCCCTCGCGGAACGACGCCTTGATGGGACGCGGGATCGTCTCGTTCTTGGCGTTGGACACCAGACCACGCATACCCGCGATCTGACGCATCTGCATCATGTTTCCTCGGGCACCCGAGTCGACCATCATGAAGATGGGGTTCGTCCGCGGGAAGTTCGCGTTCATCGCCTCGGCGACCTCGTTGGTCGCCTTGGTCCAGATCGCGATGAGCTCCTGCGTGCGCTCTTCCTTGGTGATGAGACCGCGCTCGTACTGCTTCTGGACCTTCTCGTCCTGCGCCTCGTAACCCTTGACGATCTCCTTCTTCGCCTCGGGAACGACGACGTCGGAGATGGCCACGGTGACGCCGGAACGGGTCGCCCAGTAGAAGCCGGCCGCCTTCAGGTTGTCGAGCGTCGCCGCCACGATGACCTTGGGGTAGCGCTCGGCGAGGTCGTTGACGATCTCGGAGAGCTGCTTCTTGCCGACGGAGTAGTCGACGAACGGGTAGTCCTCGGGCAGCAGCTCGTTGAAGAGCGCACGGCCCAGGGTCGTCCGCAGACGGAACGAGTCACCCTGCTGCCACTCGCCTGCTCCGACGTGGTCGTCCCCCTCCTCGGCGACCGGGGGGACCCAGCCACGGGGAGCGACGGTGCCGACGGGGAAGCGGATCTCGATCTCCGACTGGAGCGCGAGCTCGCCGGCGTCGAACGCCATGATCGCCTCGGCCGTGGAGCCGAACGCGCGGCCCTCGCCCTTGGTGTCACGGAGCTCACCGTCGGTGGTCAGGAAGAACAGACCGAGGACCATGTCCTGGGTCGGCATCGTGACCGGACGGCCGTCGGCCGGCTTCAGGATGTTGTTCGAGGACAGCATCAGGATGCGGGCCTCGGCCTGCGCCTCCGCGGAGAGCGGCAGGTGGACGGCCATCTGGTCACCGTCGAAGTCCGCGTTGAACGCGGTGCAGACGAGCGGGTGGATCTGGATGGCCTTGCCCTCGACGAGCTGCGGCTCGAAGGCCTGGATGCCGAGGCGGTGCAGCGTGGGCGCACGGTTCAGCAGGACCGGGTGCTCGGCGATGACCTCTTCGAGGACGTCGTACACGACCGTGCGGCCGCGCTCGACCATCCGCTTGGCGCTCTTGATGTTCTGCGCGTGGTTCAGGTCGACCAGGCGCTTCATCACGAACGGCTTGAAGAGCTCCAGCGCCATGGCCTTCGGCAGACCGCACTGGTGCAGCTTCAGCTGCGGACCGACGACGATGACGGAACGCGCGGAGTAGTCCACACGCTTGCCGAGCAGGTTCTGACGGAAACGACCCTGCTTGCCCTTCAGCATGTCGCTGAGGGACTTCAGCGGACGGTTGCCGGGGCCCGTGACCGGGCGACCGCGACGGCCGTTGTCGAAGAGGGCGTCGACCGCCTCCTGGAGCATCCGCTTCTCGTTGTTCACGATGATCTCGGGGGCACCGAGGTCGAGCAGACGCTTCAGACGGTTGTTGCGGTTGATCACGCGGCGGTACAGGTCGTTCAGGTCGGAGGTCGCGAAGCGGCCACCGTCCAGCTGCACCATCGGACGCAGGTCCGGCGGGATGACCGGGACGCAGTCGAGAACCATGCCCTTGGGGCTGTTCGCGGTCTGCAGGAACGCGGAGACGACCTTGAGGCGCTTGAGCGCGCGGGTCTTCTTCTGGCCCTTGCCGGTACGGATGATCTCGCGGAGGCGCTCGGCCTCCTCCTCCAGGTCGAAGGACTCCAGGCGCTTCTGCAGCGCCGCGGCACCCATCGAGCCGTCGAAGTACGTGCCGAAGCGGTCACGCAGCTCGCGGTAGAGGAGCTCGTCGCCCTCCAGGTCCTGGACCTTGAGGTTCTTGAAGCGGGACCAGACCTCGTCCAGACGGTCGATCTCGCGCTGCGCGCGGTCGCGCAGCTGCTTCATCTCACGCTCGGCACCCTCGCGCACCTTGCGGCGCACGTCGGCCTTGGCGCCCTCGGCCTCGAGCTCGCCGAGGTCGTTCTCGAGCTTCTTGGCGCGGGCCTCCAGGTCGGAGTCGCGACGGTTCTCGATCTGCTGGCGCTCGACGGAGACGTGCGCCTCCAGCGAGGGCAGGTCACGCGTGCGACGCTCGTCGTCGACGTACGTGATCATGTACGCCGCGAAGTAGATGACCTTCTCCAGGTCCTTCGGGGCGAGGTCCAGCAGGTAGCCCAGGCGCGACGGGACGCCCTTGAAGTACCAGATGTGGGTGACGGGGGCGGCGAGCTCGATGTGGCCCATCCGCTCACGGCGCACCTTCGCGCGGGTGACCTCGACGCCACACCGCTCACAGATGATGCCCTTGAAGCGGACGCGCTTGTACTTGCCGCAGTAGCACTCCCAGTCCCGGGTCGGACCGAAGATCTTCTCGCAGAAGAGTCCGTCCTTCTCGGGCTTGAGCGTGCGGTAGTTGATGGTCTCCGGCTTCTTGACCTCGCCGTGGCTCCACTGACGGATGTCGTCAGCGGTAGCCAGACCGATCCGGAGCTCGTCGAAGAAGTTGACGTCGAGCACTATGCGTCAATCCCTCTCAGGGTTGTAAGTCTTGGGGTCTGGAACGGGGGTCCTGGGGCCGGCGGGGGGACCGTCACTGGTCCCCCTGCCGGAACTCCCGTCAGACCTCTTCGACGCTGCTCGGCTCGCGCCGGGACAGGTCGATGCCGAGCTCCTCCGCTGCGCGGAAGACGTCCTCGTCGGTGTCGCGCATCTCGATGGACATGCCGTCCGAGGACAGCACCTCCACGTTGAGGCACAGGGACTGCATCTCCTTGATGAGCACCTTGAAGGACTCGGGGATGCCGGGCTCAGGGATGTTCTCGCCCTTGACGATGGCCTCGTAGACCTTCACACGGCCGGTCACGTCGTCGGACTTGATCGTCAGCAGCTCCTGGAGGGCGTACGCGGCGCCGTACGCCTCCAGCGCCCACACCTCCATCTCA
Organism: Streptomyces sp. NPDC104202; assembly: GCF_055584185.1. NCBI lineage: Bacteria > Bacillati > Actinomycetota > Actinomycetes > Kitasatosporales > Streptomycetaceae > Streptomyces > Streptomyces sp. NPDC104202. The sequence continues at coordinate 140,426 of NZ_JBVJMN010000009.1, forward strand.
CCGAAGCGCTGGCCACCGAACTGGGCCTTACCACCCAGCGGCTGCTGGGTGATCATCGAGTACGGGCCGGTCGACCGGGCGTGCAGCTTGTCGTCGACCAGGTGGTGGAGCTTGAGGATGTACATGTACCCGACGGAGATCGGGTCCGGGAACGGCTCGCCGGAGCGGCCGTCGAACAGCCTCGCCTTGCCGGTCGGGAGCACCATGCGCTCGCCGTCGCGGTTCGGGATGGTGTGCTGGAGCAGACCCGCGAGCTCGTCCTCACGCGCACCGTCGAAGACCGGGGTGGCGACGTTGGTGCCGGGGGCGACCTGGTCGGCGCCGATCGCCTGGAGGCGCTGCGCCCACTCGTCCGCGAGACCGGAGACGTCCCAGCCGCGGCTGGCGAGCCAGCCGAGGTGGATCTCCAGGACCTGTCCCGGGTTCATTCGGGACGGGACACCCAGCGGGTTGAGGATGATGTCGACCGGGGTGCCGTCCTCCAGGAACGGCATGTCCTCGATCGGCAGGATCTTGGAGATGACGCCCTTGTTGCCGTGACGGCCGGCGAGCTTGTCACCGTCGGTGATCTTGCGCTTCTGGGCGACGTAGACGCGGACCAGCTGGTTCACGCCCGGGGGAAGCTCGTCGCCCTCCTCGCGGTCGAAGACGCGCACGCCGATGATCTTGCCGATCTCGCCGTGGGGCACCTTCAGCGAGGTGTCGCGGACCTCGCGCGCCTTCTCACCGAAGATCGCGCGGAGCAGGCGCTCCTCCGGGGTGAGCTCGGTCTCGCCCTTGGGCGTGACCTTGCCGACCAGGATGTCGCCGGCGACGACCTCGGCACCGATGCGGATGATGCCGCGCTCGTCGAGGTCGGCGAGGACCTCCTCGGAGACGTTCGGGATGTCCCGGGTGATCTCCTCCGGGCCGAGCTTGGTGTCACGGGCGTCGACCTCGTGCTCCTCGATGTGGATCGAGGAGAGGACGTCGTCCTGCACGAGGCGCTGCGACAGGATGATCGCGTCCTCGTAGTTGTGGCCCTCCCACGGCATGAACGCCACGAGGAGGTTCTTGCCGAGCGCCATCTCGCCGTCTTCGGTGGCGGGACCGTCGGCGAGGACCTGACCCTCGATGACGCGGTCGCCCTCGTCCACGACGACCTTCTGGTTCACAGAGGTGCCCTGGTTGGAGCGGGAGAACTTGTGCAGGCGGTACGTGATGTACGTGCCGTCGTCGTTGGCGACCGTGATGTAGTCGGCCGACAGCTCCTGGACGACACCGTCCTTCTCGGCCTTGAGCACGTCGCCGGCGTCGGTGGCGCAGCGGTACTCCATGCCGGTGCCGACGAGCGGGGCCTCCGACTTAATCAGCGGGACGGCCTGACGCATCATGTTCGCGCCCATGAGGGCACGGTTGGCGTCGTCGTGCTCGAGGAACGGGATCATGGCGGTCGCGACCGACACCATCTGGCGCGGCGAGACGTCCATGTAGTCCACGTCCGACGGCTCGACGTAGTCGACCTCGCCGCCACGCTTGCGGACCAGGACGCGCGGCTCGGTGAACTGCATCTCGTCGTTGAGCGCGGCGTTGGCCTGCGCGATGACGAAGCGGTCCTCCTCGTCGGCGGTGACGTAGTCGACCTCGTCGGTGACCTGGCCGTCGACGACCTTGCGGTACGGCGTCTCGATGAAGCCGAACGCGTTGACGCGGCCGTACGAGGCGAGCGAACCGATCAGACCGATGTTCGGGCCTTCGGGGGTCTCGATCGGGCACATGCGTCCGTAGTGGGACGGGTGCACGTCACGGACCTCGAAGCCGGCCCGCTCACGGGACAGACCACCGGGACCCAGCGCCGAGAGACGACGCTTGTGCGTCAGACCCGACAGCGGGTTGTTCTGGTCCATGAACTGCGAGAGCTGCGACGTTCCGAAGAACTCCTTGATCGACGCCACGACCGGGCGGATGTTGATCAGGGTCTGCGGGGTGATCGCCTCGACGTCCTGCGTGGTCATGCGCTCGCGGACGACGCGCTCCATGCGAGCCAGACCCGTGCGGACCTGGTTCTGGATGAGCTCGCCGACGTTGCGCAGACGACGGTTGCCGAAGTGGTCGATGTCGTCGGTCTCGACGACGATCTCGTTGCCGTTCTCGCCGATCGTCTCGGTCTCGCCCGCGTGGAGCTTGACCAGGTACTTGATCGTGGCGATGACGTCGTCGGTGGTGAGCACGCCGGCGTTCAGCGGCTCGTCGGCGCCGAGCTTCTTGTTCACCTTGTAGCGGCCGACCTTCGCGAGGTCGTAGCGCTTCGGGTTGAAGTAGAGGTTCTCGAGCAGCGTCTGAGCGGCCTCACGGGTCGGCGGCTCGCCCGGACGCAGCTTGCGGTAGATGTCGAGCAGCGCGTCGTCCTGGCCCTGGGTGTGGTCCTTCTCCAGGGTGGCGCGCATGGACTCGTACTCGCCGAACTCCTGCAGGATCTGCTCGGTGGTCCAGCCGAGGGCCTTCAGCAGCACGGTGACGGACTGCTTGCGCTTGCGGTCGATGCGGACACCGACGAGGTCGCGCTTGTCGATCTCCATCTCCAGCCAGGCACCCCGGGACGGGATGATCTTGGCGGAGAAGATGTCCTTGTCGGACGTCTTGTCGATCGAGGAGTCGAAGTAGACGCCCGGGGAGCGGACGAGCTGCGACACGACGACACGCTCGGTGCCGTTGATGACGAAGGTGCCCTTGTTGGTCATGAGCGGGAAGTCGCCCATGAAGACCGTCTGGGACTTGATCTCGCCGGTCTCGTTGTTCGTGAACTCGGCGGTGACGAAGAGCGGGGCGCCGTACGTGAAGTCACGGTCCTTGCACTCGTCGATCGAGTTCTTCGGCGGCTCGAAGCGGTGGTCGCGGAAGGTCAGCGACATCGACCCGGAGAAGTCCTCGATCGGGGAGATCTCCTCGAAGATCTCCTCCAGACCGGACTTCGTGGGGACGTCCTGTCCCGACTCAAGGGCAGCCTCGACGCGAGCCTTCCAGGCGGCGTTGCCGAGCAGCCAGTCAAAGCTCTCGGTCTGCAGCGCGAGGAGGTTCGGAACCTCGAGGGGCTCCTTGATCTTTGCAAAGGAGATGCGCAGCGGGGCGGTGCTTGCGCCGTTGTTCGTATTGGTCGAGGCGTTGCGCGAGGCGGCCAAGAGGGGGTCCTTCCGAGGGCTCGGACTCACTACGCGCGTACCGGTCCCCTGCATCGCTTCACGGCAGACTTTTCCTGATATGGCCAAAAAGCCAGGTCAGACGGGGTCGGTCCGAGTAGCGGATGCGAAGGTATGCCCCTGGTGACGGGCAGGGGGCAGCTAACAGGCAGCGCAAAGGGTCAGTGTAGCCACTTGGCTCACTGATGTCCAGGGCGAATAATTCGCGACCCTCGTTGCTCTCAACTCCGCGGTACCTCGCGCCGGGCGGCGCACCTCGATACTGCCCGTTCAGTCGTCGATCCATGCCTCGGAAACGGATCGTTGTGACGACGCGTCCTGAGAATTGCGCGCTGCGTGCGGTTCGTCAAGGCCCCCCGGTGTGCGGGGCGCACGGCGAAGATCACCATACTCCGCTTCCGGAGGCCCTCCGGCCGCCCGCCACGCCCGTTCCGGGAACGCCGAAAGGCGACCACCCAGTTGGGTGATCGCCTGTCGGTGCCTCCGCGTTACACGGGGGCAGGAGTCAGCTCAGCGAGCCGAAACGGCCTTACTTGACCGTGACGGAGGCGCCGGCGGCCTTGAGGGACTCGGCAGCCTTCTCGGCGGCCTCCTTCGCGACCTTCTCGAGGACCGGCTTCGGGGTGCCGTCGACGAGGTCCTTGGCCTCCTTGAGGCCCAGGGAGGTGAGCTCGCGCACGACCTTGATGACCTGGATCTTCTTGTCGCCGGCACCCTCGAGGATGACGTCGAACTCGTCCTGCTCCTCGACGGCCTCGGCACCGGCGACCGGGGCACCCGGGCCGGCAACGGCGACGGCCGCGGCGGCGGTGACGTCGAACTTCTCCTCGAAGGCCTTCACGAACTCGGAGAGCTCGATGAGGGTCATCTCCTCGAACTGGGCGAGGAGGTCGTCCTGAGAGAGCTTCGCCATGATGGGCGATCCTTCCACTAATTCGGCAGGTGCCGATGTGTCTATAGAGGCGGGCGTAACGGCCCGCTACGACCCGTGCACTAGGCGGCGCGGATCAATGCGCGAGCCGAATTACTCGGCACCGCCCTGCTCGGCGAGCTTGACGCGAAGCGCTTCCGCGGTGCGGACGAACTTCGACGGCAGCGCCTGGAAGAGCGAGGCAGCCTGGGACTGCTTGCCCTTGAACGCGCCGGCCAGCTTGCTGAGCAGAACCTCGCGGGACTCGAGGTCCGCAAGCTTCTTGATGTCGTCGGCGGAGAGAGCCTTACCGTCAAGGACACCGGCCTTGATGATGAGGTTCGGGTTCTCCTTGGCGAAGTCACGCAGGGCCTTCGCCGACTCCACCGGGTCACCGGTGACGAAGGCGACCGCGGTCGGACCAGCGAAGTGCTCGTCCAGTGCGGTGATCCCGGCCTCGTTGGCCGCAATCTTGGTCAGCGTGTTCTTCACCACGGCGTACTGGGCGTTCTCACCGAGCGAACGACGCAGCGTCTTGAGCTGCGCCACGGTGAGACCCCGGTACTCGGTCAGCACGGCGGCGTTGGAGCTCTGGAACGCGTCCTTGAGCTCGGCCACCGATGCAGCCTTGTTGGGCGTCGGCATAGTGCTTCGGCCTCCTTCCGGGTGATGAGGACCGCTCAGAAGGTGGCTGAACAAAACAAAACGCCCCGGGCGCAGGCGCACGGGGCTCAGCTCGACCGGACCGAAGTCCGGGAACTCTCCACAGTCACCTGCGCGGGTCGTCCGTTGTCAGCGGATCCTTCGGCCACCGCACCCGGTAGGGGCACAGCAACGACCAGCGGTCTTTGGCTTCTGTGGAAGAGTACGTGACCGGGGCGGCCGGGGGCAAATCAGCCCTTGCCGAGGCCCTTCAGCATCTCGAAGAGGTCGACGGTGTCCTTGGCCGGCGGCTCCTGGACGGCGATCGCGGTGCCGTAGTCGCTGTAGTCGGCCCGCATGGTCATCGTGCCCTGGGCCATGGTCATGCCGACGTCCATGCGCGCCGGGTAGCCGTCCTCGGTGACCCAGAGCTCGGTGTCGTAGCCCTTGAGGCCCGCCTTCTTCATGTTCGCGACGAGCTGGTCGTGCTCCTCCTTGGACAGGAGCTTCGAGGACTCGTTCGCCTTGAGCATCTGCTCGAAGGTGAGGGTGCCCTTGTAGTGCTGGGTCTCCAGGCCGTTGACCTTCTCGGCGCCGAGGTGCTTCAGGTTCGGCGAGTCGAGGAGCAGGGCCAGCTGCTGGGCCGGGTCCTGGTTCATGTTGTCCAGGCCGCCGGTCATCTGCTTCTGCAGCGCCGCGTCGCCGGACGCGTCGGCGGCGGCCTTCATGTCCAGCTTCATCCAGCGCTTGCCGTCCATGTCGGCGGCCTGCTCGGCGCCCATGTCGACGTACATGACCTGGTCGAGCATGATCATGCGCATCTGCTCCGGGGCGCCCGGGCTGCCCGCGGAGAGCAGGGAGCCCTTCATCGTGATGTCCATCGACGCCGGGGCCCAGCCCTGGACGCCGGACATCTCGACGGTGCCGGACTCCGCGCCGACGCCCTTCATGCTCATCGTCATCTTGACCTTGGCGGCCTTGGCGGCCGAGGTCTTCCGGTACGCGGCCTGGATGACCTTCGTGGCGTCCGTCAGGCTCTGCGTCTGCCGCTCGGCCGCCGGCGCCGTGGTGCCGCCCGCCTTCGCCCCTCCGGCCTTCGCGTCGCCGTCCTGACAGCCCGCGACACCCGTCACGACGGCCAGGGCCGTCAGGGCGACGCCCGCGCGCTTCCATGCGGACTTGTTCATGAGTGTTCCCCACCCCTTGATCCACGTCTTTACGGTTTCTTGAACCGTAACAAAGAGCCGGCCCCCGCCTCTCCGGAGAGAGGCGGGGGCCGGCTGACCACTCAGCGAACCTGTTCGGTTCAGACCGCGGCCGGGTCCTCCTCGACGAGGAGGTTGCGGGTGCGGTTGGAGTCCAGCGGGATGCCGGGGCCCATCGTCGTGGTGATGGTCGCCTTCTTGATGTAGCGACCCTTGGCGGCCGACGGCTTCAGACGGAGGATCTCCTCCAGCGCGGCGGCGTAGTTCTCCACCAGCTTGGTCTCGTCGAAGGAGACCTTGCCGATGATGAAGTGGAGGTTCGAGTGCTTGTCCACTCGGAACTCGATCTTGCCGCCCTTGATGTCGTTGACAGCCTTGGCGACATCGGGGGTGACGGTGCCGACCTTGGGGTTCGGCATGAGACCACGCGGGCCGAGGACGCGGCCGAGGCGGCCGACCTTGCCCATGAGGTCCGGGGTGGCCACCACGGCGTCGAACTCGTTCAGGCGGTTGCCCTTGGAGATCTCGTCGATGAGCTCGTCGGAGCCGACGATGTCGGCGCCCGCGGCGATCGCGGCCTCGGCACGGTCACCGGTCGCGAAGACCAGGACCCGGGCGGTCTTGCCGGTGCCGTGCGGAAGGTTCACGGTGCCACGGACCATCTGGTCGGCCTTGCGCGGGTCGACACCCAGGCGGAAGGCGACCTCGACGGTGCCGTCGAACTTCGTGGTGGCGGTGTCCTTGGCGAGACGGACGGCCTCGAGGGGAGCGTAGTTCCGCTCGCGGTCGACCTTGGCGTCCGCGCCGCGGAGAGCCTTGCTGCGCTTCACTTCTTCTCCTGTTGGTTCAGGTATGGAGTCGTGGTGCGGGCCGCGCCGGCCCTACCACTGAGGTCACGAGGGGGGTGATCAGCCCTCGACCGTGATGCCCATGGAGCGGGCGGTGCCAGCGATGATCTTGGACGCGGCGTCCAGGTCGTTGGCGTTCAGGTCGGGGAGCTTGACCGTGGCGATCTCGCGGACCTGGGCGGCCGTGAGCTTGGCGACCTTGGTCTTGTGCGGCTCGCCGGATCCCTTGTCCACACCCGCGGCCTTGAGGATCAGCTTGGCGGCCGGCGGAGTCTTGGTGATGAAGGTGAAGGTGCGGTCCTCGTAGACCGTGATCTCCACCGGCACGACCATGCCACGCTGCGACTCGGTCGCGGCGTTGTAGGCCTTGCAGAACTCCATGATGTTGACGCCGTGCTGACCCAGCGCGGGGCCGACCGGCGGGGCCGGGTTGGCCGCACCGGCGTTGATCTGGAGCTTGATAAGCCCCGTGACCTTCTTCTTCTTGGGAGGCATTGCTCTCTCCGGGTCCTAGTGAGAGTGTTCAGCCCGCCATCCGGTCATCCGGATGGAGGCATACCGCACCACGATAACGGGTATAGAAGCGCGGCTAAAAACCGAGCAGGTCAGAGCGGCTGTGAGAGCCACTCTGACCTGGTCGGAAACCTGTGAGATCAGTTCTTCTGGATCTGGTCGAAGCTGAGCTCGACCGGGGTCTCGCGGCCGAAGATCTCGACGAGACCCTTGACCTTCTTCGAGTCCGGGTTGATCTCGTTGATCGTGGCCTGGAGGGTCGCGAAGGGACCGTCCGTGACCGTCACCGAGTCGCCGACCTCGAAGTCCAGGACCTGGACCTCCAGCTTGCGGGCCGGAGCCGGCTTGCCCTCGGCCTCGGCGGCCTCGCGGGCGGCCTTCTCCTCGGCCTCCGGGGCGAGCATCTTGACGATCTCGTCCAGGGTCAGCGGGTACGGGTCGTAGGCGTTGCCCACGAAGCCGGTGACGCCGGGGGTGTTGCGGACGACGCCCCAGGACTCGTTCGTCAGGTCCATGCGGACGAGGACGTAGCCGGGGAGCTTGTTCTGCTTGACGTTCTTGCGCTCGCCGCCCTTGATCTGGACGATCTCTTCCTCGGGGACCTCGGCCTGGTAGATGAAGTCCTCGACGTTGAGCGAGACGGCACGCTGCTCGAGGTTGGCCTTCACGCGCTTCTCGTAGCCCGCGTAGGTGTGGATCACGTACCACTCGCCGGGGAGGGTGCGCAGCTCCTCGCGGAGCGCGGCGACCGGGTCGACCGGGGCGGCCGGCTCGGCCTCCTCCTCGGTCTCTTCCTCGGCGTCATCGGCCTCGGCCTCGGCCTCGACGGTGTCGTCCTCGTCGTCGGCGTCGACGGTCTCGGCGTCCTCGTCGGACTCCGCCTCGTCCTCGCCCGCGTCCTCGGTCTCGAGGGCGAACTCCTCGGCGGCCTCGGCGGCAGCGTCGTCAGCAGCGTCTGCCTGGTCCTCGTCGGCGGCCTCCACGATGTCCAGCTCGTCCTCGACGGACTCGGACTCGAAGGCGTCGTTCAGGTTCGCGTCAGACACGGTGGCTGCTTCTTCCTGCGATACAGATGGGGTGGAACAAAAAGTCAGCCGAAGACGTACTTGACTGCTTCCTGGAAGCCATAGTCAATCACGGTGACGAGGCCGATCATGATGACGACGAAGACAATCACCACGGTGGTGTACGTCGTCAGCTGGCTGCGCGTGGGCCAGACGACCTTGCGGAGCTCCGCGATGATCTGGCGGTAGAAGAGCGCGAGACGGCCCAGAGGGCCCTTCTTGCCGCGCTTGCCGCCCTTGCGGGACTTCTTCTTCGACTCTGCGGCCTCGTCGTCGGCATCAGGCATGTCGATGGAGCCTACGGCGTCCGTCACGATCTCTCACCTGATTCCGGGTCGGCCGTGCCGCGCCCGGGTGGAGCCGCACGGCGGTGCAATGAAGTACGTACATGCGCACAACACCTGGCGGTGTGTGTAGCAGGGCCGGAGGGACTTGAACCCCCAACCGCCGGTTTTGGAGACCGGTGCTCTACCAATTGAGCTACGACCCTTTGTCGGTGTCCCCAACCTACCGCATCGTGAGATGTGGTCGGTGCGGGCCAACGAGCAGTGAGCATACGTGGTCAGGGGGCCCCGCGTCGAACAGAAACCGGCCCGACCTGCCGCCGGAAGCGCGTACGACCGGTAATGACCGGTCCTGTCCGGTCCTTGAAACCTGTGTGCCGGGCCCTGACGCGGTCTGGGACCATGGGCCGTATGAGCGCTGCTACCCCTCCCACCGAGCGTCGGGTCTCCGCCCGGATCGGTGCGATCTCCGAGTCCGCCACCCTCGCCGTCGACGCCAAGGCCAAGGCCCTCAAGGCCGCCGGGCGCCCGGTGATCGGGTTCGGCGCGGGCGAGCCCGACTTCCCCACTCCGGACTACATCGTCGAGGCGGCCGTCGAGGCCTGCAGGAACCCGAAGTACCACCGGTACACGCCGGCCGGCGGTCTGCCCGAGCTGAAGGCCGCGATCGCCGCGAAGACGCTGCGCGACTCCGGCTACGAGGTCGACCCGTCGCAGGTCCTGGTGACCAACGGCGGCAAGCAGGCCATCTACGAGGCGTTCGCCGCGATCCTCGACCCGGGTGACGAGGTCATCGTCCCGGCGCCGTACTGGACCACGTACCCCGAGTCGATCCGCCTCGCGGGCGGCGTCCCGGTGGAGGTCGTGGCCGACGAGACCACCGGCTACCGGGTCTCGGTGGAGCAGCTGGAGGCCGCCCGCACGGAGCGCACCAAGGTCGTCCTCTTCGTCTCGCCGTCCAACCCGACCGGCGCGGTGTACAGCGAGGCCGACGCCGAGGCGATCGGCCGCTGGGCCGTCGAGCACGGCCTGTGGGTCCTGACGGACGAGATCTACGAGCACCTCGTCTACGGCGACGCGACGTTCACCTCGCTGCCGGCGATCGTCCCCGAGCTGCGCGACAAGTGCATCGTGGTCAACGGCGTGGCGAAGACGTACGCGATGACGGGCTGGCGCGTCGGGTGGATCGTGGGCCCGAAGGACGTCGTGAAGGCCGCGACGAACCTCCAGTCGCACGCCACGTCCAACGTGAGCAACGTGGCGCAGGTCGCCGCTCTCGCCGCCGTCTCGGGCAACCTGGACGCCGTCGCGGAGATGCGGACCGCGTTCGACCGCCGCCGCCAGACGATCGTGCGGATGCTGAACGAGATCGAGGGCGTGTACTGCCCGACGCCGGAGGGCGCGTTCTACGCCTACCCGTCGGTGAAGGGGCTGCTCGGCAAGGAGATCCGCGGCAAGCGCCCGCAGAGCTCGGTCGAGCTGGCCGCCCTGATCCTGGACGAGGCCGAGGTCGCGGTCGTCCCGGGCGAGGCCTTCGGCACCCCGGGCTACCTGCGCCTGTCGTACGCGCTGGGCGACGAGGACCTCGTCGAGGGCGTGTCCCGGATCCAGAAGCTGCTGGCCGAGGCCACCGACTGACCTTCCCCGGTCCCCGTCTCCGGGGACCGGCCGGGCCCCCGTGTTCTCCGGAACCGGGGGCCCGTTTGTGCGTTCTAGCAAGGTCCCGATCGGGGAAACGGGCTGTCGTCGTCCATTCGGGTGGGGCAGGATCAGCCGATGGAGCACGTTTACCGCGACCTCAGCACCCTGCCCAAGGCCCATCTGCACCTGCACTTCACCGGTTCGATGCGGCCCACCACCCTGATCGAGCTGGCCGACAAGTACGGCGTGCACCTCCCCGAGGCGCTGAGCAGCGGTACGCCCCCGAAACTGCGGGCCACCGACGAGCGCGGCTGGTTCCGCTTCCAGCGCCTGTACGACATCGCCCGCTCCTGCCTGCGCGCGCCGGAGGACATCCAGCGGCTGGTCCGGGAGGCGGCACAGGAGGACGTGCGGGACGGCTCCGGGTGGCTGGAGATCCAGGTCGACCCGACCTCGTACGCCCCGCACCTCGGCGGGCTCATCCCCGCCCTGGAGATCATCCTGGACGCGGTCGACGCGGCCTCCCGGGAGACCGGGCTGGGGATGCGGGTGCTGGTCGCGGCGAACCGGATGAAGCACCCCCTGGAGGCGCGGACGCTCGCCCGGCTCGCGGTCCGGTTCGCCGACCGGGGCGTCGTGGGCTTCGGCCTGTCGAACGACGAACGGCGGGGCATGGCGCGGGACTTCGACCGCGCGTTCGCGATCGCCCGGGAGGGCGGCCTCCTCGCGGCGCCGCACGGCGGCGAGCTGACGGGCCCGGCGTCCGTGCGGGACTGCCTGGACGACCTGCGGGCGGCCCGGGTCGGCCACGGGGTGCGGTCGGCGGAGGACCCGCGGCTGCTGCGGAAGCTCGCCGAGCGCGGGGTGACCTGCGAGGTCTGCCCGGCGTCGAACGTCGCCCTCGGGGTGTACGAGAAGCACGAGGACGTGCCGCTGCGGACGCTCTTCGAGGCGGGGGTGCCGATGGCGCTGGGCGCGGACGACCCGCTGCTCTTCGGCTCGCGGCTGGCCGCGCAGTACGAGATCGCCCGTCGGCACCACGGGTTCACGGACGCGGAGCTCGCGGAGCTGGCCCGGCAGTCGGTGCGGGGCTCGGCGGCCCCGGCGGACGTCCGGGAGAAGCTGCTGGCGGGCATCGACCAGTGGATCGGCGGCTGAGTCCCGGATTCGAGGAAGCCCCGAGTCCCGCGGGGCGCGCGGCGCGAAGATGGGCGGCGGGCCCGTCGAAGGGCACGCGACCACCTGGGGGACACGGATGAAGCTGACCGTCTTCGGCGCGACCGGCGGCACGGGCCGGGAGATCGTCCGCCAGGCGCTGGCCGCGGGCCACGAGGTGACGGCCGTCGTGCGCGACCCGGCCCGGCTGGCGGTGACCGGCGAGCGGCTCGTGGTCCGGCGCACCGACCTGACGGACCCCGACGCGCTCCGTGAGGCCGTCGCCGGCCGCGACGCGGTCCTCTCGGGCCTGGGGGCCCGCAGCAGGGCGGACGCGGGCGTCGCCTCCCGGCTGACCCGCTCGGTGCTCACGGCGATGGAGGGGGCGGGCGTCCGGCGGCTGCTGGTGGTCAGCGCGGCCCCGCTCGGCCCGGTCCCGGACGGGCAGGCCCTCGTGGACCGGGCCGTTCTCGCGGTGATCAACGCGGTCCTGAAGGACGTCTACGCCGATCTGCGGGTCATGGAGTCCCACCTCGCCGCCAGTTCCGCCGACTGGACCTCGGTCCGCCCGCCCCGGCTGACGAACGGGCGGGGCACCGGCGCGTACCGCCGGGTCGTCGGCGGCACCCCGACCCGAGGCCGTTCCCTCGCCCGCGCGGACGTGGCCCACGCCATGCTGGCGATGGTCGACGACCCGGCGACGGTGCGGGAGGGCGTCGGCGTGGCGTACTAGGGCCCTGCGGGTGTCCCCGGAGGGTGGCTCCCCTAGAGGGCGACGCCCACGGTCACCGGCTCGTTGACGAGGGTGACGCCGAAGGCGTCGTGGACCCCGGCGACGACCTCGCGGGCGAGGGCTAGCAGGTCCTCGGTGGTCGCCTCGCCGCGGTTGGTGAGGGCGAGGGTGTGCTTGGTGGAGATCCGCGCGGGCCCGGAGCCGTACCCCTTGGTGAAGCCGGCCCGGTCGATCAGCCAGGCGGCGGAGGTCTTGACCCGGCCGTCCTCGCCGGCGGGGAAGGCCGGCGGGGCGACGTCCGGGCCGAGGCGGTCGGCCACGCGCGCGAGGAAGGCGTCGTACTCCCCCGCGGTGAGGATCGGGTTGGTGAAGAAGGAGCCCGCGGACCAGGTGTCGTGGTCCTCCGGGTCCAGGACCATGCCCTTGCCGGCGCGGAGCCTCAGGACGGTCTCGCGGGCCGCCGCGAGCGGCACCCGGTCGCCGGCCTCCACGCCGAGGGCGCGGGCGGTCTCGGCGTACCTGACCGGCGCCGACAGCCCCCCGGCGTCCTCCAGGCGGAAGCGGACGCGCAGCACCACGTACCGCTCGGGGTGCTCCTTGAAGAGGCTGTGCCGGTAGGAGAAGGCGCACTCGGCGTTGGTGAGGGTGACGGTCTCGTCGGCGCGCCGGTCGTAGGCGACGACCTCGGTCACGGTGGCGGAGACGTCCTGGCCGTAGGCGCCGACGTTCTGGATCGGGGTGGCGCCGGCCGAGCCGGGGATGCCGGCCAGGCACTCGACGCCGGCGAGCCCGGCCTCCACGGTCCGCGCCACGGCGTCCGTCCAGACCTCGCCGGCGGCGAGCTCCAGGCAGGTGCCGTCGAGGGCGAAGCCGGTGGTGGCGATCCGCAGCGCCGTGCCGTCGAAGCCCTTGTCCCCGATGACCAGGTTGGACCCGCCGCCGATGATCAGCAGCGGGGTGCCCGCGGCGTCGGCCTCGCGGACCGCCGCGACGACCTCGTCGTCGGTGGTGGCGGTGACGAGCCGGGTGGCGGGGCCGCCGAGCCGGAAGGTGGTCAGGGGCGCGAGGGGGGCGTCGTGGAGTGGCTGCACGGGCTCAAGGGTACGGGCCCGCCGCGTGCGCGACGGGCCCGTGACACCGGGTGCGGTCAGGCGAGGCGGACCACGGCCCGGGACATCCCGAGGACCTTCTGTCCGGCGCTCGTCGCGGTGATGTCGACCCGCACCTTCCCGTCGTCCAGCTTGGCGGCGACCTTGGCGGCGACCTCGACGAGGGCGCCCTCGTCGTCGTTGGGGACGACGACCGGCTTGGTGAAGCGGACGCCGTACTCGACGACGGCGGCGGGGTCGCCGGCCCAGTCGGTGACGACGCGGATCGCCTCGGCCATGGTGAACATGCCGTGGGCGATGACGTCGGGGAGGCCGACCTCGACCGCGAACTTCTCGTTCCAGTGGATGGGGTTGAAGTCCCCGGAGGCGCCGGCGTACCGGACCAGCGTGGCGCGGGTCACGGGGAAGGTCTGCGCGGGCAGCTCGGTGCCGACCTCGACCTCGTCGTAGGCGATCTTCGCGGTCATGGTCAGGCCCCCTCGGGTGCGCGGGAGACGAGCTTGGTCCAGGCGGTCACGACGTGCTCGCCGGAGGCGTCGTGGACCTCCCCGCGGATGTCCAGGATGTCGTTGCCGGCGAGGGACTTGATCGCCTCGATGGTGGAGGTGACCGAGAGCCGGTCTCCGGCGCGCACGGGCCGGGTGTAGGCGAACTTCTGGTCGCCGTGGACGACGCGGCTGTAGTCGAGACCGAGCTGCGGGTCCTCGATGACCGCGCCGGCCGCCTTGAACGTGATGGCGAACACGAAGGTCGGCGGGGCGATCACGTCGGGGTGACCGAGTTCCTTGGCCGCCTCCTGGTCGGTGTACGCCGCATTCGCGTCGCCGATCGCCTCGGCGAACTCGCGGATCTTCTCGCGGCCGACCTCATAGGGCGCGGTGGGCGGATAGGTCCGGCCCACGAAGGACTGGTCGAGCGCCATGGCCTCGATACCTCCTGGATTTGTTGCCGATGTTGCCGATGGTGCCGATGACGCGTTCGGGCCGGTGCCGGCGCATCGGCTTTCCGCCGAACCCGCCGACAAACGACACGAGGCCGCCCCCTAGTGGGGACGGCCTCGTGTACGAGCCTGATTAACGCGTCTCGCGGTGCGCGGTGTGCGAGTTGCAGCGAGGGCAGTGCTTCTTCATCTCAAGACGGTCCGGGTTGTTACGCCGGTTCTTCTTGGTGATGTAGTTCCGCTCCTTGCACTCCACGCAGGCCAGCGTGATCTTCGGGCGGACGTCGGTGGCAGCCACGTGAGTGCTCCTTGACGGACGGATGGACGGATGAACGCATAGAAGAGTAGCCGATCGAAGGACCGACCCCACAATCGGCTACTGTCTGTAGCGGTGACCGGACTTGAACCGGTGACACAGCGATTATGAGCCGCTTGCTCTACCGACTGAGCTACACCGCTTTGATGATCCGGAACCCGTCCGAAGACGGGATCCTTCTCACCAGAGCCCCAATACGGAATCGAACCGTAGACCTTCTCCTTACCATGGAGACGCTCTACCGACTGAGCTATTGGGGCGAGCGAGGAAGACATTACACGGTCTCCGGCCCATCACCCAAATCCGTTTCCCCGCACCCCCGCGAGGGCTCCCACCAGGCGTCCCGTAGGCCACTCGTGGACTCGTCGGTACGACTTATGCGCACCTCCTCGAAGGCGGGTCGAGCCGCCCCTAGGCTCGGCTCCACGCTGCGTGATCTTGATCTTGAGGAGCCTTGAGGAGCCCGATGTCAGCCGACAGCAAGCAGCCCCAGCCGCCCGAGGACGGGGCCGCCACCACCGCCGACTCGACCTCGCTCCTGCTCTCCCACGCCCGGCTCACCGACGGGCGGACCGTGGACGTCCGCCTCTCCGGCGGCCGCATCGAGGCCGTCGGCACCGCCGGCAGCCTGGCCGCCGTCGGCGCGCGGGTCGACCTCACCGGCTACCTGCTGCTGCCCGCGGCCGCCGAACCCCACGCCCACGCCGACACCGCCCTCTCGGCGGACACCCCCGGCCCCGTCTCCTACGCGCCGGACGACGTCCAGCGCCGGGCCACCGAGGCCGCCCTGCTGCAGCTCGGGCACGGCGCGACCGCGCTCCGCGCGCACGTGCGGATCGGCGACGTCCAGGGGCTCGGCCCCCTGGAGGCCGTGCTCCAGGCCCGGCGCTCGCTGCGCGGCCTCGCCGACCTCACGGCCGTCGCCGTCCCCCGGCTGCTCACCGGGGTCGCGGGCGCGGACGGCCTCGCCATGCTGCGGGACGCGGTGAAGATGGGCGCCGGCGTGGTCGGAGGCTGCCCCGACCTCGACCCCGACCCGGCCGGATACGTCGAGGCGGTCCTGGAGATCGCCGCCGAGCACGGCGTCCCGGTCGACCTGCACACCGACGCCGACGACCCGGCCCGGCTCGCACGGCTCGCGGCGATGGCCGGCGGGCTGCGGCCCGGCGTGACGCTCGGGCCCTGCGCGGGCCTCGGCCGGCTCCCCGCCGACGCGGCGCGGCGGGCGGCCGACGGGCTGGCCGCCGCCGGCGCGACGGTGGTCTGCCTGCCGCAGGGCGGCTGCGGCGGGACGGAGACGCGGGGCGCCGCGCCGGTCCGGCTCCTCCGGGCGGCCGGGGTGCGGGTCGCGGCGGGCGGCGGGGCGCTGCGGGACGTGGCCAACCCGGTGGGCCGCGGGGACCCGCTGGAGGCCGCCTACCTCCTCGCCTCGCTCGGCGGGCTGCCGCCGCAGGAGGCGTACGCGGCGGTGAGCGCCGAGGCCAGGACGGTCATGGGGCTGCCGGAGGTCCGCGTGGAGGCCGGTTTCCCCGCGGAGCTGCTCGCGGTGCGCGGGGAGCGCCTGTCGGGCGTGCTCTCCCTCGCCTACAGCCGGATCGTCGTCCACCGGGGGCGAGTCGTGGCGCGGACGAGCGCGGTGCGGGAGTACTGCGATTCGGCGGCGGCGCTCGACCTGCCGCGCCAGGCGCGGCCGGAGCGGCCGCCCGAGCCGGGAAGCCCTCCGGCCGGTCCCGTCGTACGGTCGTGAGTATGCGCATCGTCATCGCTGGAGGACACGGTCAGATCGCCCTGCGCCTGGAGAGGCTGCTCGCGGCGGGCGGACACGAGGTCGCGGGGATCATCCGCAGACCCGAGCAGGGGG
Source organism: Streptomyces sp. NPDC104202 (assembly GCF_055584185.1). Lineage (NCBI taxonomy): Bacteria > Bacillati > Actinomycetota > Actinomycetes > Kitasatosporales > Streptomycetaceae > Streptomyces > Streptomyces sp. NPDC104202. The sequence goes on from NZ_JBVJMN010000009.1 coordinate 156,823, forward strand.
CTGACCTGCGGGAGGCGGGCGCCGAACCCGTCGTGCTGGACCTGGAGTCGGCGTCGGTCGAGATGGTCGCCGCCGTCCTCCAGGGCGCCGACGCGGCCGTCTTCGCCGCCGGAGCGGGCCCCGGGAGCGACGCCGCCCGCAAGGACACGGTGGACCGCGGAGCGGCCGTGCTCTTCGCCGAGGCGGCCGAACGCGCGGGCGTACGCCGGTACCTCGTCGTCTCCTCGATGGGCGCCGACGCCACCCACCAGGGCGACGAGGTCTTCGACGCCTATCTCCGCGCCAAGGGCGCCGCCGACGACGCCATCCGCGCCCGCACCACCCTGGACTGGACGATCCTGCGCCCCGGCGCCCTCACCGACGACGCCGGCACCGGCCTGGTCCGCCTGGAGGCCCGCACCGGCCGCGGCCCGGTCCCCCGCGACGACGTCGCCGCCACCCTCGCCGAGCTGCTCGACACCCCCGGCACCGCCGGCCTCACCCTCGAACTCGTCTCGGGCTCCACGCCCCTCTCCGTCGCCGTCAAGGACGTCGCCGGAAACTGACCACCCCGGAAAACGAGCGAAGGTCCCCGGTGAGAACACCGGGGACCTTCTTCGCGTGGCGACGCCAGGATTCGAACCTGGGTAGGCTAAGCCGACGGATTTACAGTCCGCTCCCATTGGCCACTCGGGCACATCGCCATGAGATCGCTGCCGTGGAGCCGCTGTGAGGCGGTGTTCCCTGGCAACGACGTAAACAATACCTGATGCCGGGGGGTGGTCCGCCACCGGGTTGATCAGCGGTGGGGCCGTGGCGAACCCCCTAGGCTTTGGGCTGTACCCCACAGCATCCGAAGAAGGAGCCACGAGTCATGGCCGACTCCAGTTTCGACATCGTGTCCAAGGTCGAGCGGCAGGAGGTCGACAACGCCCTCAACCAGGCCGTGAAGGAGATCTCGCAGCGCTACGACTTCAAGGGAACGAACGCCTCGATCGCGTGGTCGGGCGAGAAGATCCTGATGCAGGCGAGCGGCGAGGAGCGGGTGAAGGCGATCCTCGACATCTTTCAGTCCAAGCTGATCAAGCGGGGCATCTCGCTGAAGTCGCTGGAGGTCGAGGGCGAGCCGCAGCTGTCCGGCAAGGAGTACAAGCTCTTCGCGTCGGTGCAGGAGGGCATCTCCCAGGAGAACGCCAAGAAGGTCGCGAAGGCCATCCGGGACGAGGGCCCGAAGGGCGTCAAGGCGCAGGTGCAGGGCGACGAGCTGCGGGTGAGCTCGAAGAGCCGGGACGACCTGCAGGCCGTGCAGGCGCTGCTCAAGGGCAAGGACTTCGACTTCGCGATCCAGTTCGTGAACTACCGCTGACCTCGTAGCGGGGCGTGAGGGTCGTGTCCGAATACCGCCAGCCGCAGGTTCGGCGGTCCCCGCACACTGGTCTGAGGAAGACCCGTGCCGGGGAGAGGAACCAGTCATGACCGTGTACGCGTACGTCGACGGCCCCCTGGGCGAGATGCTGCTGGTCGGGCGGCTCGCCGAAGGGGGCCGTGCCGTGCTGCGCTCGCTGTCCCTGCCGGGGCAGAAGGGCGCCGTCGAGGTCGAGGACGGCTGGGCGCACGCGCCGGAGGCGTTCGAGGAGGCCGCCGCGCAGCTGGGCGAGTACTTCGCGGGCCGGCGGGACCGGTTCGACCTGCCGCTCGCCGGCGACGCCGGGACGGAGTTCCAGCGGCGGGTGTGGCGGGCCCTGGAGGAGATCCCGTACGGGACGACGGTGTCGTACGGGGAGATCGCCCGCCGGGTCGGTTCGCCGGGGGCGGGGGTGCGGGCCGTGGGCACCGCGATCGGGCGGAACCCGCTGCTCGTCGTGCGGCCCTGTCACCGGGTGATCGGGGCCGACGGGAGCCTGCGCGGATACGCGGCGGGGCTGGACCGCAAGGAACGGCTGCTCGGCCTCGAAGGGGCCGGCGGGTGACCGAGGGCCTCTTCCCCCGGGAGCGGGCCGAGGTGGCGCCCGGCGCGGTGCACGTGCCGGGGTGGCTCCCCTTCGCGCGCCAGCGGGAGCTGGTGGACGCCTGCCGGGAGTGGGGGCGGGGGCCGGGGGCGTACCGGCGGACGGTGCTGCCGGGCGGGGGCGTCATGTCGGTGCGGTCGCTGTGCCTGGGCCGGCAGTGGGTGCCGTACCGCTATCTCGACACGGCGGGGCCGGAACTGCCGGGCTGGCTGGCCGCGTTGGGCCGGGAGGCGCTGGTCGAGGCGTACGGCGACCACGGTGGTTTCGCGCCGGACACCGCGCTGGTGAACTTCTACGCGCCGGGGGCGCGGATGGGCATGCACCAGGACCGGGAGGAGCGTTCGGGTGCGCCGGTGGTGTCGCTGAGCCTCGGGGACCGCTGCGTCTTCCGGTTCGGGAACGAGGAGAACCGCGGACGGCCCTACCGGGACGTGGAGTTGTCGTCCGGCGACCTCTTCGTCTTCGGCGGCGTTTCACGGTGGGCGCACCACGGTGTGCCCGTCGTGCGACCGGGGACGGCGGAGCCGGCGCTGGGCCTGGTGGGACGCCTGAACATCACCCTGAGGGAGACCGGGCTCACCCCTTAGTGTGCGGTCCATGACAGAGGAACTGCGCCGGTCGCTCGGCGTCTTCGACGCGGTCGTGATCGGGCTCGGCGCGATGGTCGGAGCGGGGATCTTCGTCGCGCTCGGGCCGGCGGCCGAGGCGGCCGGATCAGGTGCCGGAGTGCTGTGGGGGCTGGGGGTGGCCGCGGTCGTGGCGTACGCCAACGCCATGGCGTCGGCCCGGCTGGCCGCCCGCCATCCGGCCTCCGGCGGCACCTATGTGTACGGTCGCGAACGTCTCGGTTCCTTCTGGGGGTATCTGGCCGGCTGGGCGTTCGTGGCCGGCAAGACGGCCTCGTGCGCGGCGATGGCGCTGACCGTCGGGGCGTACCTGTGGCCGGCGCAGGCCCCGGCGGTCGCGGTCGCCGCCGTGGTGGCCACGACCGCCCTGGACTACGGCGGGGTGCGGAAGTCGGCCCTGTTCACCCGGGCCGTCGTGGCCGTGGTCCTGGCGGTGCTGGCCGCCGTCGTCACGGTCTGCCTCGGGGCCGGCGGGGCGGCGCCCGCGCGGCTCGGCGGAGAGCTCACGGCGGGCGGGGTGCTCCAGGCCGCCGGTTTGCTCTTCTTCGCGTTCGCGGGGTACGCGCGGATCGCGACGCTCGGCGAGGAGGTCCGCGATCCGGCCCGCACGATCCCCCGGGCGGTGCCGGTCGCGCTCGGGATCGCGCTCGCCGTCTACGGGCTGGTCGCGGTGAGCGTGCTCGCCGTCCTCGGTCCGGTGGCCCTCGCCCACTCCCCCGTGCCGCCGGCCGACGCGGCGCGGGCGGCGGGCGCCGGGTGGCTGGTGCCGGCCGTCACGGCGGGCGCGGTGGCCGCGGCGCTCGGCTCGCTGCTCTCGCTGCTCCTCGGGGTGTCCCGGACGGCCCTGGCGATGGCCAGGGACGGCCATCTGCCGGCCGCGCTGACCGCCGTGCACCCGCGCTTCCACGTGCCGCACCGGGCGGGGGTGGCGGTGGGCGCGGTGGTGGCCGTGGTGGCGGCGACGGCGGACGTGCGGGGCGCGATCGGCTTCTCGTCGTTCGGGGTGCTCGTCTACTACGGCATCGCCAACGCCTCCGCGTGGACGCTGGGCGGCCGGAACAGGCCGCTCGCCGCGCTCGGGCTCGCCGGGTGCGGGGCGCTGGCGTTCGCGCTGCCCGTGGGGTCGGTCCTCGCCGGTTCGGGGGTGGTCGCGGCGGGCGTGGTGGCGTGGGCGGTCAGTCGAGGACGATCCGTACCCCCGCGGCCGTGAGGCCGTCGACGAACTCCCGGAAGGTGGCCGGGCGGTCGTCGGCGTAGGGCAGGACGCCGAGGCAGAGGCGGGCGACGTCGGCGCGGTGCCAGACGAGCGTGGTGCCCGCGAGGAGCTCTCCGACGGCGTGGGGCGCTCCGACGCCGAGGGCGCGGCCGGGGCCGAGCACGGCCTCCCCGAGGGCGCAGAGGAGGGAGTCCTCGTCGACCGTGTCGGCGCCGTCGAGGTGGTAGGTGGTGCCGGAGGTGATGCCGGGGGCGCCCGCGGTCCTGCGGGCGGCCTCGGCGAGCCACGCGCCGCGCGCCGCGCCGGCGAACCGGCGCCAGGTGCCGGGTGCGGCGGGGCGCTCGCCCCGCCACAGTTCCCAGACCTCGCGGAACTGGCGGGGCACCAGGCCGGCCCGGGGGAAGGAGACGGTGAGGTCGACGAGGTCGTGGGCGCGGACCGAGGCGCCCCAGCGGGTGATGCGGCCGGCCGCGGCCTCGTGGTGCACGCCGCCGAGCGCGTCCAGGACCTGGTAGCGGACGGCGTCGAATCCGGCCGCTCCGGCGGCGAGGGCGTCCCGCAGCCCGCCGCGGGGCGAGCAGCCGACGAAGGTGACGTCGGTGTGGGTCCGCTCCTCCGGTTCCGGCGGGGAGACGCGGACGAGGTTGCCGCAGGGCACGGCCGGGGCACCGGTGTACGACCTGCGGGGCCCCTCGTCCGACTCGACGGTGACGACGTCGCCGCGGGCGCCGAGGACCCGGACGCCGGTGAAGGCCCACGCGAGGCCGTCGGGGGTCTCGACGTGGAGCGTGCCGAGCGGCGCCGTGCCCTCCACGACGGCCTGGGTGACGGCCCGGGCCAGTTCGCCGCGCGGCTCGCAGCCGCGCAGCTCGTGGACGGGGCGCGGGGGCGGCACGGGCTCGCCGTAGAGGCCGTCGACGTCCTTGCAGAGGGCGACGGCGTGCAGGCCGGAGACGAGGGCGTACTTCGGTGTCCGCACCGGGGCCTCAGCGGCCCTGGTAGCCGAAGGCCTGGTCCGAGGGGACGATCTCCTTGCCGAGCGGCAGCAGGGAGACCGGGATCAGCTTGAAGTTGGCGATGCCCAGCGGGATGCCGATGATCGTGATGCACAGGGCGATGCCGGTGGTGATGTGGCCGAGGGCGAGCCACCAGCCCGCGAGGATCAGCCACAGGACGTTGCCGACGCAGGAGGGCGCTCCGGCGTCGGGGCGGTCGACGACCGTGTGTCCGAACGGCCAGAGGGCGTAGACCCCGATGCGGAAGGCGGCGAGCCCGAAGGGGATGCCGATGATCGTGATGCAGAGGAGGACTCCCGCGAGCATGTAGCCGAGGAACATCCAGAAGCCGCACAGGATCAGCCATATGACGTTGAGGATCGTCTTCACGGTCGTCGACCTGCCATCTGTTCGAGCCGGGCGATGCGTTCGGCCATCGGCGGATGGGTGGAGAACATCTTGGACATGCCCTTTCCGGGCCGGAAGGGGTTCGCGATCATCATGTGGCTCGCGGTCTCGATGCGCGGCTCGGGGGGCAGCGGGAGCTGCTTGGTGCCGGCGTCGAGCTTGCGCAGGGCGCTGGCGAGGGCGAGCGGGTCGCCGGTGAGCTGGGCGCCCGAGGCGTCGGCCTCGTACTCCCGGGAGCGGGAGATGGCGAGCTGGATGACCGAGGCGGCGATCGGGCCGAGGATGAGGACCAGGAGGTAGCCGAGGATGCCCGGGCCGTCGTCGTCGCTGGAGCGGCCGACCGGGATCAGCCAGGCGAAGTTGACCAGGAACATGATCACGGAGGCGAGTGCTCCGGCGACCGAGGAGATGAGGATGTCCCGGTTGTAGACGTGGCTGAGCTCGTGGCCGATGACGCCCCGCAGCTCGCGTTCGTCGAGGATCGCGAGGATGCCCTCGGTGCAGCAGACGGCGGCGTTGCGCGGGTTGCGGCCGGTGGCGAAGGCGTTGGGCGCCTGTGTCGGCGAGATGTAGAGCCGGGGCATGGGCTGCCGGGCCTGGGTCGAGAGCTCGCGCACCATCCGGTAGAGGGCGGGGGCCTCGAACTCGCTGACCGGGCGGGCGCGCATGGCCCGCAGGGCCAGCTTGTCGCTGTTCCAGTACGCGTACGCGTTGGTGCCGAGCGCCACGACGAGCGCGACGATCAGGCCCGTACGGCCGAAGAAGCTGCCGATGACGATGATGAGGGCGGAGAGCCCTCCGAGGAGTACGGCGGTCCTCAGCCCGTTGTGCCGGCGGTGCACGGTACGCCCTCCTGGTGGTGCGGCAGGGGAACCCTTCGCTGCGTGGCGGTCCTCCCCCGGACTGCGTCAGGAGGGACCCTCACGTCCAGTGGACCCTCCCGTACAGGTCAACGCCAGGCGGGAGGCGCTGGTTCCCCCAGCCGCACCGGGAGGGCCGTGGGCCGTTCGGGTGATCAGCGGGCGGCGGGGACGCCCAGCTTCTCCAGGGTGGTGGCGGTGGGCTCGACCTCGCTGGTGCAGTGGCCGCAGCGGGTGGCGATGGCGGGGATCTCGGTGAAGCAGCGGGGGCAGTCGCGCTTCTCGGCCTTGGGGTCGGCGGCCTCGGCCTTGGCGAACCTGTCCTGGATCTTGGTCATGGGGAGGACGATCAGGAAGTACAGGACGGCGGCCGTGATGACGAAGGCGATGATGGCGGCGATGGCCAGGCCGTACGGGAAGACGGTGCCCTGGACCGAGAAGCTGGCCTCGCTGAAGTCGCCGACGGAGCCGGTGGCGAGGCCGATGAGCGGGGTGATGAACGCCTTGCTGAAGCCGGTGACGACGGCCGTGAACGCCGATCCGACGGCCAGACCGATGGCCAGCGATATGACGTTCCCGCGGAGGATGAAGTCCTTGAATCCGTTCAGCACGGGGTGATGCTCCTCGGTGTCTCTCTGTGGGGGGAGGTCAGAACAGGGCCGTCGCGGCGAAGCGGAGGGCGAACTGCGGGTAGCCCGACAGCACGACTCCGGCGGCGGCGGTCAGCGCGATCGCCAGGGTGACCGGCGCCGGGGCCCGGTGGCGGACGGGGGCGCCCTCCGGGGTGCGGAAGAGCAGGGCCGTCCAGCGCAGGTAGTAGTACAGCCCGATCACGACGTTGACGCCCATGATCACGGCGAGCCAGCCCAGGCCCGCGTCGACGGCCGCCGAGAAGACGGTCACCTTGGCGAAGAGGCCGATGATACCCGGGGGCAGTCCGGCCAGGTTCAGGAGGAAGAAGGCCAGCGCGAGGGCGGCCGCGGGGCTCGCGGCGTACAGGCCGCGGTGGTCCGCGAGCCGGTTGCCGGGGTGGGTGCGGGCGACGAGCGTGACGACGGCGAAGGCGCCGAGGTTCACGACGGCGTACATCAGGGCGTACGCGACGGTGGCGCCGACCTGGTCGTCGCCGGAGTACGCGGCGGCGGCGATCGGCACCAGGAGGTAGCCGGCCTGGGCGACGGACGACCAGGCGAGCAGCCGGACCGCGCTCCGCGCGCGCGTGGTGACCTGGCGGAGGGCGGCGACGTTGCCGGCGGTCATGGTGAGCGCGGCGAGGACGGCCAGCGCCGGGCCCCACACGTCGGCGTACGAGGGGAAGGCGACGACCGTCACCAGGATGAGCCCGGTGAAGCCGACGGCCTTGCCGACCACGGAGAGGTAGGCGGCGACGGGCAGCGGGGCGCCGACGTAGGTGTCCGGCACCCAGAAGTGGAAGGGGACGGCCGCCGTCTTGAAGGCGAAGCCGACCAGGGTGAGGGCGACGCCGGCCTCGGCGAGCGTCTGGAACTGGCCGGGGACGTCGTCGAGGCGCCGCGCGATCTCGGTGAGGTGGAGGGTGCCGGTCGTCGCGTACACGAAGCTCGCGCCGAGCAGGGTCACGGCGGTCGCCGTGACGGAGGAGAGGAAGAACTTCAGCGCGGCCTCGCCGGACATCCGGTCGCCGCGCCGCAGGCCGACGAGGGCGAACGCGGGCAGCGAGGCCACCTCCAGGGCGACGACCAGGGTCGCCAGGTCCCGGGAGGCGGGCAGCAGGGCGGCGCCGGCGGCCGAGGAGAGCAGCAGGAACCAGTACTCGCCGGCCGGGAGCTCCTCGCGGGTGTCGGCGAGCGACAGCAGGGCCGTCAGGAGCGCGCCGCCGAGGACGAGCAGCTGGATGACGAGGGTGAACTCGTCGGCGGTGTAGCTGCACGCCGTGACGCGGGTGTCGGCGGTCAGGCAGAACGTCTCGCGGTCCCCGGCCCGCAGGGGGACGAGGAGCGCGAGGGCGGCGGTGAGGCCGCCGACCGCGGTCCAGCCGAGGAGCTGCTTGCGCTCCGGGGGGACGAAGAGGTCGGCGACGAGGACGGCGAGCGCGACCGCGGCGGTGAGGGTCGGGGGCGCGATCGTGAGCCAGTCGACGGACTGGACGAGCGACGACGTCACTGGGTGCCTCCGGCGAGGAGCTGCTGGACGGCCGGGTCGGTGAGGCCGAGGAGGACGGCGGGCCAGAGTCCGGCGAGGACGGTGAGGGCGACGAGCGGGGTCCAGGCGGCGAACTCGTACCCCTGGACGTCGGCGATCGCCGTCTCCCCGGCGGGCCGCGGGCCGCCCATGCAGACGCGGCGCACGACGAGGAGGAGGTAGGCGGCGGTGAGCAGGGTGCCGAACGCGCCGATCGCCATGAAGGTGAGGAAGGCCGGGCGGCTGAGGCCCTCGGCGGGTTCGAAGGCGCCGAACAGGGCGAGCATCTCGCCCCAGAAGCCGGCCAGGCCGGGCAGGCCGAGGGAGGCGACGGCGGCGAAGGCGAGGAGCGCGCCGAGGCGCGGGGCGCGGCCGTAGAGCGCGGCGCCGGTGGCCCCGGCGAGGGTGTCGAGGTCGGCCGTGCCGTACCGGTCCTTCACCGCGCCGACCAGGAAGAACAGCAGGCCGGTGACGAGGCCGTGGGCGATGTTCGCGAAGAGCGCGCCGTTGACGCCGGTGGGGGTCATGGTGGCGATGCCGAGGAGCACGAAGCCCATGTGGCCGACGGAGGAGTACGCGATCAGGCGCTTGAGGTCGCCCTTGCCGCCGGGGCGGACGAGGGCGAGGCAGGCGAGCGATCCGTAGATGATGCCGGCGACGGCGAAGGCGGCGAGGGCGGGCGCGAAGGTCCGCATGCCGTCGGGGGCGATCGGCAGCACGATCCGGACGAAGCCGTACGTGCCCATCTTCAGCAGCACGCCGGCGAGGAGCACCGAGCCGACGGTGGGGGCGGCGGTGTGGGCGTCCGGGAGCCAGCTGTGCAGCGGCCACATCGGGGTCTTCACCGCGAGCCCGACGCCGATCGCGAGGACGGCGATGATCTGGACGGACGTGGTCAGGCCGCGGCCGTTGTCGGCGGCGAGCGCCACCATGTCGAAGGTGCCGGCCTTCACCCCGATCAGGAGCAGGCCGAGCAGCATCACGACGGAGCCGAGCAGCGTGTAGAGGATGAACTTCCAGGCGGCGGCCCCCCGGCCCCTGCCGCCCCAGCGGGCGATGAGGAAGTACATCGGGACGAGGACCGTCTCGAAGGCCAGGAAGAACAGGACGAGGTCGAGGACGGCGAAGGTGGCGAGGGTGCCGGACTCCAGGACGAGCAGGAGCGCGACGAAGCCCTTGGCGGACGGGCCCGCCGGCATCTTGAAGTAGCTGTAGAGCGCGCAGAGGAAGGTCAGCAGCGCGGTCAGCACGAGGAGCGGGAGGGAGATGCCGTCGACCCCCAGGTGGAGGCGCACGTCGAGCGCGCGGATCCACGGGACGTCGGTCGTGGCCTGCATCCGCGACGGGTCGTCGTGGTCGAAGCCGAGCGCGAGGACGAGGGCGGCCAGCAGGACCACGCCGGTGACGGTGACGCCGTGGCGGAGCACGGCCTGGTCGGGCGACGTCCCCTTCAGCCCCGGCGGGGCCGGGAGGAGGGCGGCGGCCGCGCCGAGCAGCGGGCCGGCGACGACCGCCACGAGGAGGAACTGCATCACGGATGCGCTGATATCGATCACGGCTCACGCTCCGGCGGCGTTGGCGAGGGCGACGGCGGCGATCGCCAGGACGACGGAGCCGGCGAGCAGGGCGCTCAGATAGGTCTGGACGTTGCCGGTCTGGGCGCGGCGGACGAGCCGGCCGAGCCCGTTGGCGGAGGTGCCCGCGGCGCGGACGTAGGTGTCGACGACCTCGCGGTCCAGGAAGCGGACCAGGGAGGCGGCGGCGAGGACGGGGCGGACGAAAGCGGCCCGGTAGACGGCGTCCAGGTGGAAGCCGTCGGCGGCCGGGCCGTGCAGCGGGCCGAGGAGGGCGCGGCCGGGGTCGGCCGGGTCGCGCGCCGGGTGCGGCAGGCGCAGCGCCTCGGCCTCGACCTGGCCGGCCTCCGCGTCGGGGTGGGCCACGTGCGGGACGGGCGCGGGCACCGGGGCCCGGGCCGCGAGGGTGCGCCAGACCGCGTAGGTGATCACGCCGCCGGCGACGGCGAGGCCGGTGCCGAGGACGGCCGTGGTGAGGGTCGGGGTGAGGGTGTTGCCGTCGAACCAGTCGTCGAGGTACGAGGCCGAGAGCCCGAAGCCCAGCGAGGGGATCGCGAGCACCCAGAGGACGGCCGTCATGGCGATCGGCTGGCGGCCGTGGTCGGGTGCCTCGGCGCCGCGGCCGCGGAAGGCGCGCAGCCAGAGGCGGAGCGCGTAGGCGGCGGTGAGCAGGGCGGTCAGCAGGCCCGCGACGAGCACGGTCCAGCCGGCCCCGGCGGGGGCGACGTCCCGCTCGCCGAGCGCGGTGTGCTCGGCGGCCACGAGGACGGCCTCCTTGGAGAAGAAGCCGGCGAAGGGCGGGATCGCGGCGAGCGCGAGGAGGGCGACGGTCATCGTCCAGTAGGCGTCCGGGACGCGCTTCGCGAGGCCGCTCATGCGGGACATGGCGGTGAGCGAGTTCGTGCCGGCGGCGTGGATGACGGTGCCGGCGGCGAGGAAGAGCAGCGCCTTGAACGCGGCGTGGGACAGCAGGTGGAAGACGGCGGCGCCGCGGTCGCCGACGGCGAGGGCGCCGGCCATGTAGCCGAGCTGGCCGATGGTCGAGTAGGCGAGGACGCGCTTGATGTCGTCCTGGGCGAGCGCGGCGAGCGCCGAGCCGACCATGGTGAGCGCGGCCATCACGGCGAGCACGGTCATCGCGGCGGCCGAGGCGGCGAAGACGGGCAGCAGCCGGGCGGTGAAGTAGATGCCGGCCGCGACCATCGTCGCCGCGTGGATGAGCGCGGAGACCGGTGTGGGGCCGGCCATCGCGTCCGGGAGCCAGGTGTGCAGCGGGAACTGCGCGGACTTGCCGGCGACGCCCGCGAGCAGCAGAAGCGCGATCGTCGTGGGGTGGTCGAGGCCGCCGCTCGCGACGGCGCCGAGGACGCCCGGGATCCGGAAGGTGCCGGCGTCGGTGCCGAGGGCGAAGAGGCCGATGAGGAAGGGCACGTCGCCGAGCTTGGTGACGAGGAACGCCTTGAGGGACGCGGAGCGCGCCTCGGGGGTCTCCCAGTAGTGGCCGACGAGGAAGTACGAGCAGATGCCCATGATCTCCCAGCCGACCAGCAGCACCATCAGGTCGCCGGAGTAGACGACGAGGAGCATCGCGGAGGTGAAGAGGGAGACGAGCGCGGCGTACGAGGGGTAGCGCGGGTCGTCGCGGAGGTAGCCGGTGGAGTAGATCTGCACGCAGGTCGCGACGACGCCGACGAGCACGGCGACGAGGGCGGCGAAGCCGTCGACGTAGAGGCTCAGGTCGATGGGGACGGAGCCGGTCGGCGTGAGCTGGGTGGTGGCCTCGATCGTCTTCCCGCCGCCCTGGCGGACGGCGACGGCGACGGCGAGGACGGCCGCGGCGAGCGTCGGCAGCACGGCGAGCGGGCGGACGAAGCCGGGCGCGGTGCGGCCCAGGAGCAGTCCGGCGACGGCGCCGAGGAAGGGCAGGACGGGGACGAGGACGGCCAGGGTCGTGGTGGTCACGCGGTGGCCTCGGCCTTCTCGCCGGTGGGCGTCTCGTCTGCGGGCGCGTCGTCCGGCTGCCCGGGGTGCTCCGCCGTGTCGCGGAGCCGGTCGACGTCGGAGGTGCCCCGGGCGCGGTGGACCGCCAGGACGATCGCGAGACCGATGCCGATCTCCGCGGCCGCGATGGCGATGGTGAAGAGGGTGAGGGCCTGGCCGGCGTGCAGGGCGTCGCGGAGCCAGACGTCGAAGGCGACCAGGTTGAGGTTGACGGCGTTGAGCATCAGCTCGACCGACATCAGGACCAGGATCGCGTTGCGGCGGGCGAGGACGCCGTACAGGCCGACGCAGAAGAGCAGCGCGGCGAGGACGGCGGGGTAGGCGAGGTGCATCAGCGCTCCTGCTCCTTCTTCCGGGAGAGGACGATCGCGCCGACCAGCGCCGCGAGGAGGAGCACCGAGAGGGCCTCGAAGGGCAGCACCCAGTGCCGGAAGAGGACGGCGCCGGTGACCTCGGTCGAGCCCTGGACGGCGCCGTCGAGGTCGATCCACGTCGTGCGGAAGGCGTCGACGACCACCCAGACCAGGGCGACGGCGGCGGCCAGGGCGACCGCGAGGGCCACCGGCCGGTTGCCGGAGTCGGCGTCCGGGGAGCGGCCGATCGGCGCCTTGGTGAGCATCAGGCCGAAGAGGAGGAGGACGACGACGGAGCCGACGTAGATCAGCACCTGGACCCAGGCGATGAACTCGGCCGTCAGGAGGAGGTACTCGACGGCGAGGCCGCCGAGCGCCACGACCAGCCAGAGCGCGGCGTGCACGAGTTGGCGGGTGGTGACGGTGACGAGGGCCGCGCCGAGGGTCACCAGGCCGACGAGGACGAAGGCGATCTCGACGCCGGAGGGCGAGAGGAAGCCCTGCGTCTGCTGCGCCGTGGCGGCGAGGGTCACTGCTGGTCCTCCTGGGCCTCGGCCGCGGCGGCCGCGGCGGCGGCCTTCTCCGCCGCCTTGCGGGCCGCGGCGATCTCCTTCGGTTCCTCCGCGCGCGGGTCGAGCGCCGGCGGCTCGGGCACCGTCCACATCCACTCGCGGAGCTTGTCGCGCTCGTGGGTGAGCTCGTGGATGTCGGTCTCCGCGTACTCGAACTCGGGCGACCAGAACAGCGCGTCGAAGGGGCACACCTCGATGCAGATCCCGCAGTACATGCAGAGCGAGAAGTCGATGGCGAAGCGGTCGAGGACGTTGCGGCTGCGCTCGCGGCCGCCGGGGGCGGCGGCCGGGACCGTCTCCTTGTGGGAGTCGATGTAGATGCACCAGTCGGGGCACTCGCGGGCGCACAGCATGCAGACCGTGCAGTTCTCCTCGAACAGGCCGATGACGCCGCGCGTGCGCGGCGGCAGCTCGGGCTGGACCTCCGGATACTGCGCGGTGACGTTCTTCCTCGTCATCGTGCGGAGGGTGACGGCGAGGCCCTTGGCCAGGCCGGATCCCGGGATCGGGGCCATTACTGGATCGCCACCTTCACGATGCCGGTCAGCGCGATCTGCGCGAGCGCGAGCGGGACGAGGGTCGTCCAGGCGAGCTTCTGGAGCTGGTCCTCGCGCAGGCGCGGGTAGGTCACCCGCAGCCAGATCACGACGAACGCGAGGACCGCGGTCTTGAGGAGGGTCCACATCCAGCCGAGGCCGTCACCGCCGAACGGGCCGTGCCAGCCGCCGAGGAACAGGACGGTGGTCAGGCCGCACAGGACGACGATCCCGGCGTACTCGGCGAGCAGGAACAGCGCGAACCGCAGTCCGGTGTACTCGGTGTACGCGCCGAAGATGATCTCCGAGTCGGCAACGGGCATGTCGAACGGGGGCCGCTGGAGCTCGGCGAGCCCCGCGACGAAGAAGACCGCGGCGCCGACGATCTGCCAGGGCACCCACCACCACGCGAAGGCGTCGAGGACGCCGGGGATCGAGACGGTGCCGGCGGCCATCGCGACGGACGCGGCGGCGAGCAGCATGGGGAGTTCGTACGCGAGCAGCTGGGCGGCCGTCCGCAGGCCGCCGAGCAGCGAGAACTTGTTCGCCGACGCCCAGCCGGCCATCAGGCTGCCGAGCACCCCGACGCCCATCACGGCCAGCGCGAAGAAGATGCCCGCGTCGATCACCTGGCCGACGGCGCCCTCGCCGGGGCCGATCGGGATGACGACGAGCACGAGGAGGTACGGCAGGAGCGCGACGGCCGGCGCGAGCTGGAAGACCCGGCGGTCGGCCTCGGCCGGCACCACGTTCTCCTTCTGCGCGAACTTCACGCCGTCCGCGACCAGCTGCGCCCAGCCGTGGAACCCGCCGGCGTACATGGGACCCAGCCGGCCCTGCATGTGCGCCATGACCTTGTGCTCGGCCTGTCCCACGACGAGCGGCAGCACCAGGAACACCGCGAGCAGGATCACCAGCCGCAGGGCGACGTCGAGTGCGTCATTCACGCGGGATCGCCTCCGGCGGGGTCGGTCGGTTCGTTGCCGCCCTTCGGGGCGGGGGGCGCGTCGGGTGCGTCGGCTGCGTCGGCCGGCGCGGTGTCCGCCTCGGGAGCTCCGGGCGCCTCGGTCGCTTCGGGCGCCTCGGCCGGCCCCGGCCCGTCGGCCGGGGCGTCCGCGGCCGGGGTGGCCGGTTCGTCGTCGAAGGCCGGGCGGGCGTGGTGCCACGGGGCGTCCGCGCTGCGGGTGCGCGGGGTGGCCGGGGCGGCGTCCTCGGTGCGGGGGGTCTGGCTCGCGGAGCCGTCGGCCGCCGAGCGGCTGCGGCGCGGCGGGCGGGCCGCCGGGGTCCCGGGGGCCGCGTCGGGCGCGGGGGCCGGAGGCGCGGGGGTCTGGCTGACCGAGCCCTCCGACACGGAGCGGGAGCGCCGGGGCGGCCGGGCCGCCGGGGTCTCCGGGGCCGCGTCCGGCGCCGGAGCTCCGGGGGTCGGGGCTCCGGGGGTCGGGGCGTCCGGGGTCGGGGCGTCCGGGGTCGCGGCCGGTGCCTGACTGGCGGAGCCCTCCGTCACCGAGCGGGACCGGCGCGGCGGGCGGGCCGCCGGGGCGTCGGTGCCGGGGGGGCCGGCCGCGGGTGCCTGGCCGGCGGAGCCCTCCGTGACGGAGCGGGCGCGGCGGACGGGGCGCTCGCCGGCGGCGGCGCGGGCGGGGCGGGCGGGGGCCGGCGGGAGCTGGCCCTTCAGCGGGCCCCACTCGTTGGGGTCGGGCACGCCGGGCGGCAGCATCTGGCGGCGCTTGGGCCCGCCGCCGTCGTGGGACTCGCCCGGCTCCTTGGCGCCGGGCCACGCCTTGGCGACGCGGGCGGCGAGGACGAAGTCCTTGCGGAGGGGGTGGCCCTCGAAGTTCTCGGGGAGCAGGAGGGGGACGAGGTGGGGGTGACCGGTGAAGTCGACGCCGAACATCTCGTGGGTCTCGCGCTCGTGCCAGCCCGCGCCCGCGTACACGCCGATCGCCGTGGGGAGGACGGGGGCGGAGTGCGGGACCGTCGTGCGCAGGAGGAGGCGGCGGGGGCGGCCGCCGGCGAGCGCGACGACGTGGGCGCAGACGCGGAAGCCGGTGCCCGGCTCGTCGACGGCGCTCAGCCAGTCGAAGTAGGTGCAGCCCAGGGCGTCGCGCGCGGTGGTGAGGGCGGCGATCCAGGAGGCGGGCGGCACGTCGACGGTCAGCAGGTCGTAGGCGTGCTCCGCCGTCGCCTCCTCGCCGAAGACCTCCGTCACGGCGTCGGGCAGGGAGTCGTACGCGCTCATGCGGTGCCTCCCGGCGGCGGGACCAGGGGGCTGGTCAGCTGGGAGACGGAGGCGGCGGACGCGTACCGCTCGGCCAGGCTCTCCCGCGCGATCTTCTCCTGGAGCTTGAGGATGCCCTGGAGCAGCGCCTCGGGGCGGGGCGGGCAGCCGGGCACGTAGACGTCGACGGGGATGATCTGGTCGACGCCCTTGGTGACGGAGTACGAGTCCCAGTAGGGGCCGCCGCAGTTGGAGCAGGCGCCGAAGGAGATGACGTACTTCGGCTCGGGCATCTGCTCGTACAGGCGCTTCACGGCCGGGGCCATCTTGTCCGTCACCGTGCCGGAGACGATCATCAGGTCGGCCTGGCGCGGTCCGGGCGCGAAGGGGATGACGCCGAGCCGGATGAAGTCGTGGCGGGCCATGGACGCGGCGATGAACTCGATCGCGCAGCAGGCGAGGCCGAAGTTGAAGACCCACAGGCTGTAGCGGCGGCCCCAGTTCAGGACCACCTTCATGGGCTCGGGGGCGAGGCGGGCGAGCGGCCCCAGCTTCGGAGAGGGCACGGCGGGGGTGGGCAGGGGTGTTACGTCCATGCCAGGACGCCCTTCTTGTACGCGTAGAGCAGGCCCACGGCGAGGAACCCGAGGAAGACGAACATCTCGACCAGGGTCGTGGCGCCGTAGCCGGGTGCGGCGAAGACCGTCGCCCAGGGGAAGAGGAAGATCGAGTCGACGGCGAAGACGACGTACAGGAAGGCGTAGACGTAGTAGCGGACCTGGGTGTGCGCCCAGCCCTCGCCGACGGGGTCGACGCCGCACTCGTAGGTGAGGAGCTTCTCGGGCGTCGGCACGACGGGCCTGAGCAGCCGGTTGGCCGTGAACGCCACGGCGACGAAGAGCACGCCGACGACGGCGAGCAGGCCGACGACGGAGTACGTCTGGAAGTAGTCCGCCGCGTCGGCCGCGACAACGGTCGGTTCCCGCACGTCCGCCCCTCGGTCTCGTTGTCTCATGAGTCACTTCTGTACGGACGCGAGTGTAGGCCCTGCTAAAGGGACCGTAAGCAGTCGCGGGTGGGGTTATCCCCCCTGCCCCTCACCCACCTCCCCCATGGCGTCGCGCCGTCGCCGACCGGCAGTCTGGGGAGCATGAGCGCCGATCTTGAGTCCGCCGGGTCCCCCGGCTCCGCCGATGCCCCCCGTCCGCCGCTGCGCCTGGCCTACGGCAAGGAGACGTGGAAGGAGATCGCCTTCCTGCTCTCCAATCTCTTCACGGCGCTGGCCGGGTTCGTCTACGCGGTGGTGAGCGTCCTGCTCGGCGTCGGGCTCGCGGTGACGGTCGTCGGCCTCCCGCTGCTCGCGCTGGGACTGGGCGGCGCGCGGCTGATCGGCCGGTCGGAGCGGGCGCGGGCCCGCGGTCTGCTGGGGGTGCGGGTCGCGGAGCCGTCGCGGCTGCCGCGGCGCCGCGGCTTCTTCCCCTGGCTGTGGAGCTCGCTGAAGGACCCGGTGGCGTGGCGGACCCAGCTGTACGGGCTGATCCGGCTGCCCTGGGGGATCGTGACGTTCACCGTCGGCCTGGTGTCGCTGATCGTCCTCTGGCCGGTGCTGCCCTTCCTCGCCCGGGGCCTGTCGAACGCCGACCGCGGCATGGTGCGGGGCCTGCTGTCGCCCTCGGACGAGCTGGAGCGGCGGATCGCCGAGCTGGAGTCGGACCGGGGCGTGGTCGTGGACACCGCGGCGGCGGACCTGCGGCGCATCGAGCGGGACCTGCACGACGGCGCCCAGGCCCGGCTCGTCGCCCTGGCGATGGGGCTGGGTCTGGCGAAGGAGAAGCTGCTGGACGACCCGGAGGCGGCCGCGGCGATGGTCGACGAGGCGCACGGCGAGGTGAAGCTCGCCCTCCAGGAGCTGCGGGACCTCGCCCGGGGCATCCACCCCGCCGTCCTCACCGACCGCGGTCTCGGCGCGGCGCTCTCGTCCGTCTCCGCGCGCTGCACGGTGCCGGTGAAGGTGAACGTCGACCTGGCCGAGCGGCCCGCGGAGGCCATCGAGGGCATCGCGTACTTCACGGTCTCGGAGCTGCTGCAGAACGTGTCGAAGCACGCGCGGGCGCGGTCCGCGTCCGTGGACGTGTGGCGGTCGGACGACCGGCTCATGCTCCAGGTGCGCGACGACGGGGCGGGCGGGGCGCGGTTCGACGGCGGTACGGGGCTGGCGGGGCTCGCGGAGCGGCTCGGCGCCGTCGACGGGCTGCTGGTCCTCGACTCGCCCGGGGGCGGTCCCACCACGGTCACGGCGGAGCTGCCGTGGCGCTCCCGCCCGGCCGCGTGACCCCCGTCCCCGGGGCGGCCCGGGGCGCGGGGTAGGGAAAACCCCCGCCCGGAGACGCCCACCCGCCTCATGGTCCGCGCGACGGCGGAACGGAAGGCTTGAGCGCGTACCGCCGGGCCCCTCGGTCCCGGCACCACGGCCCCGGGCCCACGGCCCCCAGCAGAGAAGGACGACCGCGATGGCCTCCCACCGCCTCCCCGCCGCGATCCGCGCGCCGTTCGAGGCCCGCACCTGGCGCGCCTTCGGATACGTGCTGATCGGGCTGCCGCTCAGTGTGTGCTGGTTCGCGCTCTCCGTCGCCTTCGTGTCGGCCGGCGCGGGGCTGCTGATCACCTTCCTCGGCGTGCCGGTGCTGGCCGGGGCGCTCGCGATGTGCCGGGGCTTCGGCGCGGTCGAGCGGGCCCGGGCGCGCGGTCTGCTGGGGCTGGACGTGGCCGCTCCCGAGCCGGTGCGGGGCCGTACCGGCGGGGCGCTGTCGTGGATGGGCGCGATGCTGAAGAGCGGCGCCTCGTGGCGGCACCTGCTGTACGCGGTCGTCCACATGCCGTGGGCGGTCTTCTCGTTCTCCGTGACGGTGGCGCTCTGGGGCTGGGGCTGGGGCCTGTTCACCTATCCGCTGTGGCAGTGGGTGTTCCCGATGTACGCCGGTCAGGACGGCCTGCAGCTGTACGGCGACGGGACGCACGACTTCTACCTCGACTCGCCCTTCGAGATCGGGGTGACCTGTGCGGTGGGGCTGCTGTTCGTGCTGATGGGGCCGTGGGTGCTGCGCGGGCTCGTGGGCGTGGACCGGCTGCTGGTCTCGGGGCTCCTGGGCCCGTCGCGGCTGGCCTCCCGCGTCACCGAGCTGGAGTCGGACCGGGGCGTGGTCGTGGACACCGCGGCGGCGGACCTGCGGCGCATCGAGCGGGACCTGCACGACGGCGCCCAGGCCCGGCTGGCGGCGCTCGCCATGGACCTGGGCCTGGCGAAGGAGAAGCTGGCGCGGGACCCGCGGGCCGCGGCGGTGCTGGTCGACGAGGCGCACGGCGAGGTGAAGCTCGCCCTGAAGGAGCTGCGGGACCTGGCCCGGGGCATCCACCCGGCCGTCCTGACCGACCGGGGGCTCGACGCGGCGCTCTCCGCGGTCGCCTCCCGCTGCGCGGTGCCCGTCTCGGTCGACGTGGACCTGCCGGCCCGGCCCGTCCCGGCGATCGAGGGCATCGCCTACTTCACGGTCTCGGAGCTGCTGCGCAACGTCACCGAGCACGCGCGGGCGCGGCGGGCGTGGGTGGACGTGTGGCGGGCGGGCGACCGGCTGATGCTCCAGGTGCGCGACGACGGCGCGGGCGGCGCGGCCGTGACGGCCGGTGCGGGGCTGGCGAAGCTCTCGGGGCGGGTGGGCGCGGTGGACGGCGTCCTCGCGGTGGACTCCCCGGCCGGCGGTCCGACGACGGTGACGGTCGAGCTGCCCTGGCGGGCGTAGGAGACGCCCGGCCCCTTGGGGGGAGCCGGGCGTCGTGGGCCGGGGGGGCTCCGCGGACGCCCCCGGCCGGCGGGGCCGCGCCGGGGCGGCCGGATCGCCCCCGCGGGGCGGGGGGCGGGTGGGATGCTGAGGGCCTCATCGGAAGATCGGACATGGGGGCTTCGGGGCGTGGGTGTGCAAGACGTGGCGGGTCGGGTACGGGTGGTCATCGCCGAGGACTCCGTCCTGCTCAGGGAAGGGCTGACCCGGCTGCTGACCGACCTGGGGCACGAGGTCGTCGCCGGGGTGGGGGACGGCGAGGCGCTGGTGGAGACCGTCGCGAAGCTCGCGGCGGAGGGTGCGCTGCCGGACGTGGTGGTGGCGGACGTGCGGATGCCCCCGACGCACACGGACGAGGGGGTCCGGGCGGCGGTGCGGCTCCGGAAGGAGCACCCGGGCCTGGGGGTGCTCGTGCTGTCGCAGTACGTGGAGGAGCAGTACGCCACCGAACTCCTGGCCGGTTCCAGCCGGGGCGTGGGCTATCTGCTGAAGGACCGGGTCGCGGAGGTCCGCGAGTTCGTGGACGCGGTCGTGCGGGTCGCCGGGGGCGGTACGGCCCTGGACCCGGAGGTCGTGCAGCAGCTGCTGGGCCGCAGCCGCCAGCAGGACGTGCTGGCGCACCTGACCCCGCGGGAGCGGGAGGTCCTCGGGCTGATGGCGGAGGGCCGGACGAACTCGGCGATCGCGAAGGCGCTGGTGGTGAGCGACGGCGCGGTGGAGAAGCACATCAGCAACATTTTCCTGAAGCTGGGCCTCTCGCCGAGTGACGGTGATCACCGACGGGTACTTGCGGTGTTGACGTATCTGAAGTCCTGATCATCTGACACTCTGTCAGCTAACCTGGTCCCGAACCGGGTGATGAGGCGGAATCAGACTTTCCGGAACACTCCGGGTGGCGACAGAACGTGACAATTCATAGCAAGAGGGCATCTCAAAAAGAGGTCCGTCATGTGAGAAGTCCCGGGAGGGCCCTCCCTGCCGTCGTAGGGTGGGCCTCGGGACGGACGGTGATCGGCCGACCGCATCCCGAGCCTTCTCCGCCTCCGGCGGAGAGTCCCCTTGCCGCGAGGGAGGTCCAGTTCAGTGACCAGCCAGGTCAGTAGCGAGGCCGGTGAGGCCCTGCTCGGGGAGCAGCGCAGCGCCCCGGCGACGCCCCACCACGGCACCGAGAAGGAAGTGCGCCGTCTCGATCGGGTGATCATCCGTTTCGCGGGTGATTCGGGTGACGGTATGCAGCTCACGGGTGACCGGTTCACCTCGGAG